>JAFKJY010000142.1 GCA_017305835.1 Hyphomicrobiales bacterium | reverse complement strand
GAGGGTCTCGATCATGTCGAAGTCGTCGTCGACCGCCTTGAACTTCTTGCGCAGCCGCTTGATGTGGCTGTCGATGGTGCGATCGTCCACATAGACCTGCTCATCATAGGCCGAATCCATCAGCGCGTCTCGGCTCTTGACGACGCCGGGGCGCTGGGCGAGCGAATGCAGGATCAGGAACTCGGTGACGGTCAGCGTCACCGGCTCGCCCTTCCAGGTGCAGGTGTGGCGCTCCTGGTCCATCACGAGCTGGCCGCGCTCCAGCGACTTCTGCTGGCTCGCCGGCTGCTTGGCGGCCGCCTCGCGGGCGCTGGCGCGGCGCAGCACGGCCTTGACGCGCTCGACCAGAAGGCGCTGCGAGAACGGCTTCTTGATGAAGTCGTCGGCGCCCATCTTGAGGCCGAAGAGCTCGTCGATCTCGTCATCCTTGGAGGTCAGGAAGATCACCGGCAGGTCGGTCTTCTGGCGCAGCCGGCGCAAGAGCTCCATGCCGTCCATGCGCGGCATCTTGATATCGAGGATTGCGAGGTTGGGCGGCCTCGCGCCCAGCCCCTCCAGCGCGGATGCCCCGTCCGTGTAGGTCTCCACACGGTAGCCTTCCGATTCCAGCGCGATCGAGACCGACGTCAGGATGTTTCGGTCATCATCGACGAGCGCGATTGTTGCCATGTCCAGCGGCTCCCTCATCAGCGGGCGTCCCTTCCTGCTTCCGGAAGGGGTGTTTGATGGACAAATTAGGTACAAAATGTGGCGGGGCAATCCAAGGGTTGCGACCCGTTAAAATGCGGGCAGCGGGCACAGGCGCGTCCGACGATGCCGGAAACCGCCCGGGATTAAACGATTTAAACTGCCGTTGAAATCTTTAAATCGATTATTCGTTTGAAATCGTTCGGCTTTTCTGATTGGCAGCGGAACCCCGCTTCCCTTGAGGCGGCCCGATGGGTGACGCAACCAGCCAGGAGCCTCGCAAGCGCATGAAGGAAACCGGAATCCGAAATCCCGCCTGCGGCATCGACACCGCCGGCCTGACCGAGCCGGGCGCGGTCGCCTACAACCTGGAGGCGGCGCAGCTCTACGAGGAAGCGCTGCGGCGGGGCGAGGCGAAGCTAACGGCCGACGGCGCGCTGGTCGCCTATACTGGCCAGCACACCGGCCGCTCGCCCAAGGACAAGTTCGTGGTGCGCGATTCCGGCACCGAGGGCGAGGTCTGGTGGGACAACAACAAGGCGATGTCGCCGGCCCATTTCGAGGCGCTGCGCGAGGACTTCCTGGCGCATGCGCGCGGCCGCGACCTGTTCGTGCAGGACCTCGTCGGCGGCGCCGACGCGGCCAACAGCCTGCCGGTGCGCGTCGTCACCGAGTTCGCCTGGCACTCGCTGTTCATCCGCAACCTGCTGATCCGGCCGGCGCGGGAGACGCTCGAAACCTTCCTGCCGAAGATGACGATCATCGACCTGCCGTCCTTCAAGGCGGATCCCGGCCGGCACGGTTGCCGCACCGAGACGGTGATCGCCATCGACTTCTCGCGCATGCTGGTGCTGATCGGCGGCTCGGCCTATGCCGGCGAGATGAAGAAGAGCGTGTTCACCGCGCTCAACTACCTGCTGCCAGCCAGGGGCGTCATGCCGATGCACTGCTCGGCCAATGTCGGGCCGGACGGCGCCTCCGCGATCTTCTTCGGCCTGTCGGGCACCGGCAAGACGACGCTGTCGGCCGACCCGTCGCGCACGCTGATCGGCGACGACGAGCACGGCTGGGGCGGCGACGGCATCTTCAACTTCGAGGGCGGCTGCTACGCCAAGACGATCAAGCTCTCGGCCCAGGCCGAGCCGGAGATCTACGCCACCACAAGGCGCTTCGGCACGGTGCTTGAGAACGTCGTGCTCGACGAGCGGCGGCGGCCCGACTTCGACGACGGCAGCCTGACGGAAAACACCCGCGCGGCCTATCCGCTCGACTTCATCTCCAACGCCAGCGCCACCGGCCGCGCCGGGCACCCGAAGAACGTCATCATGCTGACGGCCGACGCCTTCGGCGTGCTGCCGCCGATCGCGCGGCTGACGCCGGCGCAGGCGATGTACCACTTCCTGTCCGGCTACACGGCCAAGGTCGCCGGCACCGAGCGCGGCGTCACCGAGCCGGAAGCGACGTTCTCGACCTGCTTCGGCGCGCCGTTCATGCCGCGCCACCCGTCCGAATACGGCAATCTGCTGCGCGAGTTGATCGCCCGCCACGGCGTCGCCTGCTGGCTGGTCAACACCGGCTGGACCGGCGGCGCCTACGGCACCGGCCACCGTATGCCGATCAAGGCGACGCGGGCGCTGCTGTCGGCCGCGCTCGACGGCTCGCTGTCGCAGGCGAGCTTCCGCACCGACGCCAATTTCGGCTTCGAGGTGCCGGTCGCCGTACCGGGCGTCGACGCGGCGATCCTCGACCCGCGCTCGACCTGGAGCGACAAGGCCGGCTACGACGCGCAGGCCCGCCGGCTCGTCGGCATGTTCGTCGACAATTTCTCCAAATACGAGGCGCATGTCGACGCCGCCGTGAAGGGCGCCGCGCCGCGGGTCGCCGTCGCGGCCGAATAGGCCCCGGATGGCCCCAGGGGCGCGGCTTGAGCCGCGCCCATTGTCTTTGCGCGGCCTTTCGGCGACAACCGGCGGACCATGCCTTCGCCGCACCACCCCGCAAGACGACCATGAGCGCGTCGGACGACATCGAGGTCGCCCCCGGCGTGATCATCGCCGACGCCGATCTCGAAGAGAATTTCATCCGCGCCTCGGGGCCGGGCGGGCAGAACGTCAACAAGGTGGCGACCGCCGTCCAGCTCCGCTTCGACGCGCATAACGCGGCCGGCATTCCCGATCACATCAAGCCGCGGCTCTACCGGCTGGCCGGCCAGCGCGCCACCAAGGACGGCATCGTCATCATCGAGGCGAGCCGCTTCCGCACGCAGGAGCGCAACCGCGAGGACGCGCGTGCCCGCCTCGTGGCGCTGGTCGCCCGGGCGGCCGAGCCGCCGCCCCCGCCGCGCAAGAAGACGAAGCCCTCGAAGGGGGCCGTCGAGCGGCGGCTGAAGGCCAAGGCCGGCCGATCGACGGTCAAGAAGCTGCGCGGCCGCGTCGAGCGCGATTAGAGCCTTTCCATTTGCCGCCGCGGGTGCAACATTCGGCGGACAACGCGTTCCAGTTGCAGGAGGCAGGCGGACCGATGGGAATTTTCGATTTCGTCAAGGCGGTGGGCAAGAAGCTCGGCATCGGCGACGACGAGCCGCCGGCGGCGGATAAGCTGAAGAAGGAGCTCGATTCGCACGGGCTCGGCACCGACAAGGTGCAGGTCGAGGTCGTCGGCGACAAGGCCGTGCTGAAGGGCGTCGTGGCCGACCAGTCGATCTTCGAGAAGGCGGTGATCGCGGTGGGCAACACGCTCGGCGTCTCCAAGGTGGAGGCCGGCGAGCTGAAGATCGTCGCGCCCGAATCAGGCCTGAAGCTCGACGCCACCGACATGACCGAGCTGGTCAAGGCATCGGCGCCGGCCAAGGAGCCCGTCTTCTACACGGTCAAGAAGGGCGACAACCTCTGGAAGATCGCCGAGGCCCAGTACGGCAAGGGCAAGGGCCCCAAGCACACGCTGATCTTCGAGGCCAACAAGCCGATGCTGACGCATCCCGACAAAATCTATCCGGGCCAGGTGCTGCGCATCCCCGAGCTCGCCTGAGCGCGATCCGCGCTCGCATATTCCGACGGGGCCGCCGCGAGGCGGCCCTGTTCGTATTCGGGGTGTCCGCGCGGTCCCGCCCATGCGAGACCCCTACCTTCCCGGCCTGAGCGTAGGGCGCCAGTCCCCTCAAGGGGAGGGAAACATCCCTCACAGCTTCCGCAGCGCGACTTCCTCGACGAGGTGGTCCCGGCCCTTGCGCAGGATCAGGTCGGCGCGGGGACGGGTGGGGAGGATGTTCTCCATCAGGTTCTTCAGGTTGATGTTGTGCCAGAGCCCCTCGGCGATGGCGAGCGCGGCGTCCTCGGAGAGCTGGGAGTAGCGGTGGAAGAAGGAGGCCGGGTTGCGGAAGGCGGTCTCGCGCAGCCGCATGAAGCGGGTGATGTACCAGTGGTGGATCAGGTCGGGATCGGCGTCGATGTAGATCGAGAAGTCGAAGAAGTCCGACACGAAGGGCACGATGCGGCCGTCCTTCGGCAGCTCGCGCGGCTGCAGCACGTTCAGCCCCTCGAAGATCAGGATGTCGGGCCGGTCGATGGTGACGAACTCGCCCGGCACGACGTCGTAGGTCAGGTGCGAGTAGAGCGGCGCGCGCACGTCGCGCTGGCCCGACTTGATGGCCGACAGGAAGCGCAGCAGCGCGCCGACGTCGTAGCTCTCCGGAAAACCCTTCTTCTCCATCAGGTTCTCAGAGCGCAGCACCTCGTTGGGATAGAGGAAGCCGTCGGTGGTGACGAGGTCGACCTTGGGGCTCGACGGCCAGCGCTTCAGGAGTTCCTGCAGGATGCGGGCGGTGGTCGACTTGCCGACGGCGACCGAGCCTGCCATGCCGATGATGAAGGGCGTCTTGACCGCGTCGGAGGCGTTGAAGAAGACTTGGCGGCGCGCGAACAGCGTCTGGCTCGTCTCGACATGGGCCGACAGCAGCCGCGACAGCGACAGGTAGATGCGGCGCACCTCCTCGATGTCGATGGGCTCGTACATGGACGACAGCCGCTGCACCTCGTCCTCGGTGAGCGTCAGCGGCGTCTCGTCGCGAAAGCCTGCCCATTCCGCCGCGGTGAAGATGCGGTAGGGCGAATAGCGCTCGCTGGCGACGAGCTGGTCCATCTGATCCTCCAGCGCCGCCGCCATCAGCCGCGAGACGCCTTCTCGGCGATGCCGGTGCGGCCTGTGCGGCCCTCCAGCTCGGCCATCACGGCCTCCAGCGGCACGCCGCCAACGGCAAGCACGACAAGCAGATGGTAGAGCAGGTCGGCGCTTTCGGAGGCGAGACGCGCCTTGTCGCCCTGCATGGCGGCGATGACGGTCTCGACCGCTTCCTCGCCGAGCTTCTTGGCAGCCCGCTCCTGCCCGCCGGCGAACAGCTTCGCGGTCCAGGACTGCGGATCGCCGGAGCGGCCGCGTTCCGCGACGATCCGCTCGAGGTGGGCAAGCGTGAAACCGCTCATCCGGTCATCCCCTGCTCGGGCCCCGTTCCAGGCGCCTTCATTCAGGCAGCGGCGTCGAGCCGCATCGCAAGGCCGGCTTTTGCCATATGAGCCTTGGCCTCGGCAATCGAATAGGTGCCGAAGTGGAAGATCGAAGCGGCGAGCACGGCGGTGGCATGGCCGTCGCGGATGCCCTCGACCAGATGGTCGAGAGTGCCGACGCCGCCCGAGGCGATCACCGGCACGCGCACGGCATCGGCCACCGCGCGCGTCAGCGCGATGTCGTAGCCGGCCTTGGTGCCGTCGCGGTCCATCGAGGTGAGCAGGATCTCGCCTGCGCCGAGCGCCGTCACCTTGCGGGCGAACCCGACCGCGTCGATGCCGGTCCGCTCGCGCCCGCCATGGGTGAAGATCTCCCAGCGGTCGGCCTCGCCCGGCCCCGACACCTTCTTGGCGTCGATGGCGACGACGATGCACTGGTCACCGAATTTTGCCGCGGCTTCTGCGACGAAATCCGGGTTCTTCACGGCCGCCGTGTTGATCGAGACCTTGTCGGCGCCGGCCAGCAGCAGCTTCCTTATGTCGGCGACCTGCCGCACGCCGCCGCCCACCGTCAGCGGCATGAAGCACTGCTCGGCGGTGCGGGCGACCACGTCGAAGATGGTCTCACGGTTGTCGGACGAGGCGGTGATGTCGAGGAAGCACAGCTCGTCGGCGCCCGCCGCGTCATAGGCCCGCGCCGCCTCGACCGGATCGCCGGCGTCGACGAGGTCGACGAAGTTGACCCCCTTCACGACGCGGCCGTCCTTGACGTCCAGACAAGGGATGACGCGGTATTTCAGGGTCATCGGACGGCCTCTTTTCCCAGTTGCGCGTCCTCGCCGCTGCGCGGCTGCGGGCGTCGCGGGCCGTCCTTGACGTCCAGACAGGGGATGACGCGGTATTTCAGGGTCATGCGAAAAGCCCAACCTGCTGTCCTGCCGGCGTGACGTAGAGGCCCGCGCGCCGCGACGCAAGCTTTTTGCTGCAATGCAGCGTCGGCCGGCGGGATGGGAATTGTTTCACCATACTTCGCACATGCACCTTCACCCCCAGCGGCGGATCGGTGAAGGTGCCGCCGGGGGAAATCGGGGTCCGGGGCGGGTCAATCGAGCGCAGGACGCCACCATGCCCAAATCCGAAATCGCCTACGTCAAGATCGAACGCATCCGCGTGACCCGGACACAAGAAGGGGTCGTGACGGGCCTGCCCAAGGAAATGGGCACGCATGAATGGCACATGCGCCTCGAAGTGAACGGACAGGTCCAGTGGTGGGACCGCCACGGCATCAAGACCGGCGGGGAGTATACGGTCGGCCGGATCTTCCCCTCCGTCCCGCTCAACGGCGGCAAGCTCAAGATCAAAATCAGCGGCTGGGAGCAGGACACATTCGGCGACACCGAGCTGCGCAACCGGACGCTGACGCTGACGCCCGAGCAGGACTGCCCCAACGGCGCCACCGGCGCATGGGTGACCAGCGTCTCTTCCAGCTCCTACGGCACCTTCACGGCGGAGGAAGGCGGCGGCATCGAGGGCGACTTCGACTTCCGCGTCACGATCCTGCCGGTGGGAAAGCGGCTGGACGATTCCCGCAGCAGCTATGCGGTGCTGGTGCGCGACAAGCGGAACGGAGGCCAAGCGTACCACGTCGCCGGCTGGGATGGCTTCACCAGCCAGATCGACACCCTGCGCAAGCAGGGCCTGCGGCTTTCCCGCACCGCGTCGGCCGAGGCGCGTCCCGGCCAGCCCTCGTTCTCGGACCAGGTGGAGCGCACCTTCCTGGGCGTGTTCGAGGACGGCAGGACCGACATGCCGTTCTGGCTGCTCGACGAGGCCGGCTTCAGGGGCAGGCAGGCCGAGCTGGCGCGGCAGGGCATCCGGGCGACCGACATCTTCGCCTATCACGAGAACGGGACCACGATGGTCGGCGGCACCTTCAACCGCGGCAGCCCGACCGAGCTCGTGGTGCTGCCGCGGGCGGCCTTCGAGGCCGAGTGGGCCAAACGCGCGCAAGGCCAGAGGCTGATCGCGCTCGACAGCTTCGCGGCACGCGGCGAGCGCTGGTTCGCCGGCCTGTTCGAGCAGGGCGCCTCGGGACCGGCGGCGCTGTGGGTGGGCGCGGACGAGCGCGACTTCCGGCGGCGGGACAATGAGTTCCGCGACGGCGGCCTGCGGCTCATCGACTTCTGCACCTACAACCAGGGCGGCACCCAGATCTTCAACGGGGTGTGGAGCAAGGGCGACAGGCAGACATGGCTGGTGCTGGAGCCGGACTGGCCGCACCTGACCAGCCGCATCGATTTCAACTGGTCGATGGGCCGCGAGATCGTCGCCATCGACTGGTGGTCGTCCGGCGCGAGCGACTGAGGCGGCATTATCCCCGCAGCAGCGCCAGCGCCTCGGCGGGGTCGATGCGACCGTCGTAGAGGGCGCGGCCGGAGATTGCGCCTTCCAGCTTCCGGGCGTCCGGCATGGTCATGCGGCGGATGTCGGCCATCGAGGCGAGGCCGCCCGAGGCGATGACGGGGATCGACACGGCGTCGGCCAGCGCGATCGTCGCCTCCCAGTTGATGCCGGTTAGCACGCCGTCGCGGTCGATGTCGGTGTAGATGATGGCCGCCACGCCGGCGCCCTCGAACTTCTTCGCCAGCTCGACCGCGCCGAGCGAGGAGGCTTCCGCCCAGCCTTCGACCGCCACCTTGCCGCCGCGCGCGTCGATGCCGACGGCGACCTTGCCCGGGAACAGCCGGCAGGCCTCCCTGACCAGCTCCGGCTCGCGCACCGCCACCGTGCCGAGGATGACGCGGGCGAGCCCCCGGTCGAGCCAGTCCTCGATCTGCGGGATGGTGCGGATGCCGCCGCCGAGCTGGACCGGGTTCCTGGTCGCCTTGAGGATCGCGCCGACGGCCGCGCTGTTGACCGACTTGCCGGCGAAGGCGCCGTTGAGGTCGACCACGTGCAGCCACTCGAAACCCTGCCGCTCGAACTCCCGCGCCTGTGCGGCCGGGTCGGCATTGTAGACGGTCGCGCTCGCCATCTCGCCCAGCTTGAGGCGCACGCACTGGCCGTCCTTGAGGTCGATGGCTGGAAAGAGGATCACGGCGCTGAACGGTTCCGGGAATGGGCGGGCCTACAGGCCCTCGACGATGGCGAGATGCGAGGTGGCGGTGGCGCGGCGCAGATCGAGCGCGGCCTTGTATTCGGGCGAATGGTAGCAGGCAACCGCGTCGGCGAAGCTGTCGAACTCGACGATCACCGTCCGGTCCGCGGGAAAACCTTCCGGATATTGGGCGTCGCCGCTCGCCGCCAGGAACCTGCCGCGGTACTTCTCGAACGCCGCGTCGAAGGCACCGACATAGCCCTTGAACGCTTCCGGATCGGTGACCGAGACCATCGCGATCCAAAAACCCTTCTTCATGGCTTCCACCTCAGGAAGTTGGCGATCAGGGCCAGGCCGAGCGCCTGGCTCTTCTCGGGATGAAACTGCACGCCGGCAAGGTTATCCCGCGCCACCGCGGCCGTGACAGGCCCGCCATAGTCGGTGACGGCCAGCACCTCGGCCGGCCGCGTGGCGGCGAGGTGGTAGGAGTGGACGAAATAGGCGTGCAGCCCGTCCGGGCCGGTGGGGATGCCCTCGAAAAGCGGGTGCGGGCGTTTCAGCTCCAGCGTGTTCCAGCCGATCTGCGGGATCTTGAGCGACGGGTCCGACGGCGCGATCTCGACGACGTCGCCGCCGATCCAGCCGAAGCCGTGCGTGACGGTCTTCTCCAGCCCGCGTTCGGACATGAGCTGCATGCCGACGCAGATGCCGAGGAAGGGGCGGGCGCGGGCGATCGCCGCCTCCTCGACCGCCTCCCACATGCCGGGGACGGCGCGCAGGCCGGCGGCGCAGTCGGCATAGGCGCCGACGCCGGGCAGCACGATCCGGTCGGCCGAGCGGACGCGTGCGGCGTCCGCCGTCAGGTCGATCCCGGCGGCAATGCCGGCCTCGCGGGCGGCGCGCTCGAAGGCCTTGGCGGCGGAACGGAGGTTGCCAGAGCCGTAGTCGATGATGGCGACGCGCATCTCAGCGGCCTCCGGGATAGGACAGGAAGCCGAGCGCCGGGCCGGTGGCCGGGCGGGCGGCTGTCGCGCCGGGCGCCGGCGTATCGGGAAGGCCCGCGCCATCGGCTGCGACGAAACCGGCGGCCGTGCCCGCCTCGTCCAGATAGCCGATCTCGGCGCCGTCGCGGTCGCGCGCCTCGACGACGCCCCATTCGCGCCAGCCGGCGCGGCGCAGCGCGGCGACGCGCAATGCCGGTGCCTCGAAGCCGCAGACGAGCGCGACGAGCAGGCCGAACGGCCAAAGCCAGTCGAGCCCGGCGAGATCGGTGAGCAGGCCGATGCCGATCCCGAGCGCCAGCACGGCGACCGCCTCGATCCACATGCGGTGGAACAGGAACCAGAAGAACGGGAACAGCAGCGCCAGCCAGTGGAAGCCGTCGCGCACGACCTCGAAGTCGCGGGCGCCGGAGCCCGGCCGCTCCATCACCACGAAGCTTGCCATCTAAGCCCCACTTCGGATCGCGACAATGTTTCGTCGAATCGTCATTACGATCTGTTCTTTTGCTTGCGCATGATGTTCAGCCCGAAAAGTCTGCAACTTTTCGGCATCATGCGCGGAGCCTCACCCGTTGAGCGTGCCCTTGGTCGAGGGGATCGCGCCGGCCTGGCGCGGATCGATCTCGCAGGCGGCCCGCAGCACCCGCGCCACCGCCTTGAAGCAGGTCTCGGCGATGTGGTGGCAGTTGGCGCCGTAGTGGTTGGTGACGTGCAGCGTGATGCCGGCGTTCTGGGCGAGCGCCTGGAAGAACTCCTTGACCAGCTCTGTGTCGAAGCTGCCGATCTTGGCCGCCGGGAAGGCGACGTTCCAGACGAGGTAGGGCCGGCCCGACACGTCGACGGCGGCGCGCGTCA
>JAFKJY010000045.1 GCA_017305835.1 Hyphomicrobiales bacterium | reverse complement strand
AACTAAAGCCGGGGAGCCTAAACAACGCGCCCGACCGGGCTGCGCAACCCCGACCAGCTCCACCCGGTCGGGCGCTTACCGTCGTGCCCCAAAAGGGGTCCCGTTTGCACGCCGATCCAGGGTCCCCATTCCGAGCCGATTGACAAGGTTTCCTCGGAATGACCAGCGAGATGCTGGAGCGCACCTACGGGCATCACCACGCTCAATTCCAAAAGCAGGCAGCGGAAGCCGTGACGAAAAAGCGGGCGTGAGATTGGCGCACACTTTGCGCACGGATTCAGCGTCACCAACTGACATTGAGTGAGAACGAAACCGAGGTGAAAGAGGGAACAGAGACGGACTAAACGGGCTATATCATCGTTCGGGACGATGGGGTCGCAGGTTCAAATCCTGCCACTCCGACCAGTCTTTCCCTTCCCGCAAAATCCTCGCCATCGTCATGTCCGCCTCCCGCGCGGACCGGCTGTATGCTGCAATTTTCGGTTGTCGCTTAACCCTCGATTCTATTTTTGATTGCATATTGGCCGATGAGCAACCTCCGGCTGTACCGGAAGGCCTGCAACGGCGAGGGTCCGGCCATGCGGAACGCAACGATTACCGCCTTCGCGCGCTCGACGCACGGCACCTCCGCGGTCGAGTTCGCTTTGCTGTCGCCGCTCTATTTCCTGCTGATGGCCGGCATGGCGGCCTACGGGCTCTATCTCGGCACCAGCCACTCGCTCCAGCAGGTCGCCGCCGACGCCGCGCGTGCCGCGATCGCCGGTCTGTCGGCCGACGAGCGCCACGAGATCGCACTCGACTACGTCGCCGCGAATGCCGGCACCTACCCGCTGATCGAGGCGGAACACCTGACCGTCGGCGCGCGGGACGGCGAGGCCGGCCGTTTCGTCGTCTCGCTCGACTACGACGCGCGCAGCCTGCCGATCTGGAACCTGTTCGACGGGCTGCCGCTGCCGCAGGTGACGATCGTGCGCCGCGCCGCCATCCGCATCGGAGGGTTTTGACAGTGGCGCGCGACAGGCAGACGACCGCAGGCCGCCTTGGCCGCTTCGCGCGCTCCCGCGCGGCCAACATCGCCACGCTGACGGCGCTCACCATGCCGATCCTGCTTTCCGTCGCCGCATTCGCGATCGACGAAGGCTCGCTTTTCCTCGAGCGGCGGGAATTGCAGGCAGCGGCCGACATCGCGGCTATCGAGGCGGCCTCCGCTCCCGCCAACGCGCAGGCCGCGGCAACCGCCGCGCTCGCCGGCAACGGGGCCGAGCCTGCCACGGCGCTGCCGGCCGAAGGCGGCGGGACACGCAACCACATCCGCCTTGCCGTCGAAACCGGCAGCTACGCGCCGGATCCCGGCATTCCGGCAGCCCGGCGTTTCACCGCCGGGGCCGCGCAGCCGAATGCGGCGCGGGTCAGCCTCGTCGCCACCGGCACACGCTATTTCGCCGGCGCGCTGATCCCGCCGCCGAGGATCGCCGTCACGGCAACCGCAGCACGCATTCCGCAGGCCACGCTGTCGGTCGGCTCGCGGCTCGCCGCCCTCGACGGAGGCGCGCTCAACGCTGCGCTCGGCGCGCTGACGGGCAGCAGCCTCTCGCTGTCGCTGATGGACTACGAGGCGCTCGCCGCCGCCGATGTCGACCTGCTCGGCGCGCTCGACGCGCTGCGCACCGACCTCGACCTGCAGGCGGCCACCTATGGCGACCTGCTCCGCTCGAAGATCGGCCTCGGCCGATTCGTCGCGGCGCTCGACAGGGCCGGCGGCTTGGCGGTCCGCGCCGACGCAGCGCTCGGCCGGCTGGCGCGGGCGCTCTCCGGCTCCGACCGGACAATTGGTCTCGCCAGCCTGCTCGACCTCGGCCCCTACGACATGGCACCCCTCGGCGACAGGTCCGCCGGCCCGGAGCCGGTGGCGAACGCGCTCGACCTCGTCTCCGCCGCCGCCCTGCTCGCTGTGGCGAACGGGCGCCACCAGGTCGAGCTCGGCCTAGATGCCGCCGCCAGCGGCCTTGCCGGCGTATCGGCCACGCTCGCGGTCGGCGAGCCGCCGCAGGGCTCGCCCGTCTTTCGCGCCGGCACGATCGGCGCGCTCGCGCGCACCGCGCAGTTGCGGCTGCTCGTCAGGCTGCGGATCGCCGGCGGCGCGCTGCCTGCGGCGGTCGAGCTTCCCGTCGCCGTCGAGCTGGCGCCGGCCGAGGCGCGGATCGCCGCCATCTCCTGTCCTGCCGGCGGCGCCGACACACCCGCCGTGACGGTCGAAGCGCGGCCGGGGCTCGCCCGCCTGCGCATCGGCGAGCCGGCCCGGCTGGCGGACTGGACCAAGGCGCCGTCCTACGCGTCAGCGCGCCTGCTCGACGCGCCGCTGGTCAAGGTCACAGGCGACGCGCGGGCCGAGATCGCCAGCCCGGATTTCTCGACGCTGCGGTTCGCCCCCGCCGACATCGGGTCCGGCACGATCAAGCGGGTCGCGACCGGCCGCGTCGCCGGCGCGCTCACCCGGTCGCTGCTCTCCCACCTGCGCCTCCAGGCCAGCGTCGCCGGCCTGTCGCTCGGCCTGGGCGACGCGACGAAGGCCGCGCTCGGCGCGCTTCTGGCGCAGACCGCCCCGGCCATCGACGAGGCGCTCGACGGCCTGCTTGCCCTGCTCGGCCTGCGGATCGGCGAGGCCGACATTCGCGTGACGTCAGCCAGTTGCGGCCGCCCGGTGCTGGTGCAGTAGTCAGGGCAGCCGCGCGAACAGCGCCGAGAAGGCCGGCATGCGGGCGATGCCGCCGGAAATCCGCGCGCCGAGATCGACGGCGGCAATCGCGGCCGCGCCGGCGAAGGCGGTCGGCAGCGGCCAGCTCTCGGACGCGGCCCCGAGATTGTAGAGGCAGAGCACCCGCTCGCCGCCGGCCGCGCGGACGAAGGCGAGCAGGTGGCCGGGCGCGGCGAGCTGCTCGACGTCGCCGTCGCGCAGCGCCGGGCTTCCCCGCCGCAGCGCGATCATCGTGCGGTAGGCCGACAGCACCGACTGCTCGTCGCCCTCCTGCGCCGAGACGGCGCGGACGATGTGGGCGGCCGGCACGGGCAGCCACGGCTTCCCCGTCGAGAAGCCGGCATTCGGCTCGGAGACGTCCCACACCATCGGCGTGCGGCATCCGTCGCGGCCCTTGAAGCCCGGCCAGAAGCGGATGCCGTAGGGGTCGCGCAGGTCCTCGAAGGCGATCTCGGCCTCCGGCAGGCCCAGCTCCTCGCCCTCGTAGAGGCAGACGGCGCCGCGCAGCGCCACCAGCAGCGCGATCGACAGCTTGGCGATGCGGTCGGTTTCGACGCCCGGCGGCGTCCAGCGGGTGACGTGGCGCACCACATCGTGGTTGGAGAAGGCCCAGCACAGCCAGCCTTCTGCCAGCCCTGTGGCGAAAGGCTCGGCGCATTTGCGGATCTGCTCGGGCGAGAATTTCGGCCCGAGCATGTCGAAGGTGTAGCACATGTGCAGCCGGTCGCCGCCGGAGGTGTAGGCGCGCACCAGCTCCAGCGAGCGCAGGCCGTCGCCCTCGCCCACCTCGCCCATCGCGATCGCGCCGTACCGGTCGAGCAAGGCGCGCAACCGGCGCATGAAACCAAGGGTTTCCTGCCGGTTCTTGTCGTAGACGTGCTCCTGGAAATTGTAGGGGTTCGTCTCGGTGGCGGCCGGCTTCAGCGGCGGGTTGGAGCGCAGCCGCCGATCGTGGAAGTAGAAGTTGGAGGTGTCGAGGCGGAAGCCGTCGACGCCGCGGTCGAGCCAGAAGCGTACGGCGTCGAGGAGTGCGTCCTGCACGTCTTCGTTGTGGAAGTTCAGGTCCGGCTGGGAGACGAGGAAATTGTGCAGGTAGTACTGCCGGCGCACGCTGTCCCATTCCCAGGACGGGCCGCCGAACACCGACAGCCAGTTATTGGGCGGCGAGCCGTCCGGGCGCGGGTCGGCCCATACGTACCAGTCAGATTTTGAATTGTCGCGGCTCGACCGGCTCTCGCGGAACCATTCGTGCCGGTCGGAGCTGTGCGACAGCACCTGGTCGATGATGACCTTCACGCCCAGCCGATGCGCCTCCGCCACCAGCGCGTCGAAATCGGCGAGCGTGCCGAACATCGGATCGACGTCGCGATAGTCCGACACGTCGTAGCCCATGTCGGCCATGGGCGAGCGGAAGAAGGGCGCGATCCAGATCGCGTCGGCGCCGAGCGAAGCGATGTGCCCGAGCCTGCTCGTGATGCCGCGCAGGTCGCCGCTGCCGTCGCCGCTCGTGTCCTGATAGGAGCGCGGGTAGATCTCGTAGATCACCGCGCCGCGCCACCAGTCGCCGGCCTTCGCATGCGTCTTCGTCATCGCTGTTTCCCTGTCCATCAGCTGGCCGTCCACTTTCCTTGGGCGGCGAAGCCGACGCTGCGCGCTCCGACCTCGAACGCGCCCGCGCCGCGATCGTTCACGCCCTCGCCGGCGGCCCGCCACGTGCCGCCCGGCAGCGCGAAGGCGGCGGGCTCGTCCGAGCCGTTGACCAGCACGGCCAGCCGGCCGCCCTCGACCGCCAGAACCATTGCTAGGCAGCGCGCGCCGGGCGCCTCCCAGTCGGCGACGGCAAACGCGCCGCCGTCCGGCCGCAGCCATTCGACGTCGGGGACGCCGCCCGGTCCCGGCTTTCCCGTCAGGAAGCGCGTTAGGTCGCACAGGCCGGCCTGCCGGCGCAGCCGCGACAGGCCGGCGACGAAGGCCTCGAGGTCGCGGTCGCGGCCCTGCCAGTCGAGCCAGGTCAGTTCGTTGTCCTGCGCATAGGCGTTGTTGTTGCCGCGCTGGCTGCGGCCGAACTCGTCTCCGGCCGTCAGCATGATCGCGCCGCGCGAGGAAAACAGCGTGGAAAGCAGCGCGCGGCGGTCGCGCGCGCGCCGCGCGAGGATGGCCGGGTCGGCCGTCTCTCCTTCGGCTCCGCAATTCCACGAGAGGTCGTCGTCGTGGCCGTCGCGGTTTTGCTCCCCGTTCGCCTCGTTGTGCTTGTGGTCGTAGGCGGTCAGGTCGGCGAGCGTCATGCCGTCATGGGCTGCGACGAAGTTGACGGTACGGGTCGCTGCGCCTGCGAACAGGTCGGACGAGCCGGAAAGCCGCGTCGCGAGGCTGCCGAGCGTGCCGGCATCCCCGCGCCAGAAGCGGCGCACATCGTCGCGAAAACGGTCGTTCCATTCGAGGAAGCGGCCGGGAAAGCGGCCTAACTGGTAGCCGCCCGCGCCGATGTCCCACGGCTCGGCGACCAGCACGCGGTCGGCCAGCGCCGGATCGCCCGCGATCGCCGCGAGCAGCGGCGCGTCGGGGTCGAAGCCGTCGCGGGTGCGGCCCAGCACGGTGGCGAGGTCGAAGCGGAAGCCATCGACGCCGGCATGGCGCACGAAATGGCGCAGCGTGTCGAGCACCAGCCGGCTCGCGGCGGGGTGGTCGCAGGCGAGCGTGCTGCCGGTGCCGGTGTCGTTGACGAGCCGGCCGGGTTCACCCGGCGCGTGGCGGTAATAGGCTCGGTTGTCCAGACCCCGCAGCGACAGGGTCGGCCCCTGCGCATCGCTCTCGCCGGTGTGGTTGAAGACCATGTCGAGGATGACGCCGATGCCGGCGCCATGCAGTGCCTCTACCGCGCCGCACAGGTCGGCCAGCCCGCCCGGCGCGAGCCGCGGGTCGAGCGCCATGAAGCTCACCGGATTGTAGCCCCAGCCGTTCCGCAGCCCGAGCGGCGGCAGGTGCCGCTCGTCGATCCAGGCCGCCAGCGGCATCAGCTCCACCGCCGTCACGCCGAGTCCGGTCAGATGCTCGATGACCGCCGGATGCGCCAGGGCGGCGAGCGTGCCGCGCTGCTCCGGCGGCACGTCGGGGTGGCGCATCGAGAAGGAGCGGACCTGCATCTCGTAGACCAGCCCGCCCGGCCGCCACAGTGGCGGCGTCGGCGCGACCGGCTCCGGCAGCTTCCGGACGATCGCCTTCGGCATCAGCGGCGCGGTGTCGCCGCCCTCTCCGCGCTTCGCCGCGAGCCGCGCGTCGTAGGCATAAGGCCGGTCGATCTCGACGGCATAAGGGTCCATCAGCAGCTTGTCGGGATCGAACCAGAAGCCGAGCGAGGGGTCGTAGGTCCCCTCCGCCCGCAGGCCGTAGAGCGCGCCGGGCGCCAGTCCCTCCACCAGCCCGGAGAACACGTCGCCCTCGCGCGCGAGCTCGACGCGGCCGACCTCCTCCTCGCCCTCGAAGACGGAAACGAACAGCGCGGTCGCCGCCGACGACCAGACGGAGAAGCGCACGCCGCCCTCTTCCGACGTCGCGCCGAGGGTTTTTTCCGCGCTCATGGCCTGCAAGGCTGGACCGGCCTCACGTGATCACGCTCGGCGCGTCGCGGCCGGTGCGCAGGCGGATGCCGGCGATCTCTTCCGCCGCGCGGATCAGGTCGGCGAGCGCGGCCTGCGTCTCCTGCCCCTGCAGCTCGGGGTCCGGCTCGTAGCGCTCGATGTAGACCCTGAGCGTCGCGCCCGACGTGCCGGTGCCCGAGAGGCGGAAGACCACGCGCGAGCCACCGGCGAAGATGACGCGGATGCCCTGCCGCTCCGTCACGGAGCCGTCGACGGGATCGTGATAGGCGAAGTCGTCCGCCGCCTCCACGACGAGGCCGGCGAACTTCAGCCCCGGCAGCGCCGCGAGCTTGCCACGCAGGTCGTCGATCAGGCCGTTGGCGGCGGCCGCATCGACCTCCTCGTAGTCGTGGCGGGAATAGTAGTTGCGGCCGTATTCGCGCCAGTGCCCGCGCACGATCTCGGCGACGGACTGCCGGCGCGCGGCGAGGATGTTGAGCCACAGCAGCACCGCCCACAGCCCGTCCTTCTCGCGCACGTGGTCGGAGCCGGTGCCGGCGCTCTCCTCGCCGCAGATCGTCGCCATGCCTGCGTCGAGCAGGTTGCCGAAGAACTTCCAGCCGGTCGGCGTCTCGTAGATGCCGATGCCGAGCTTCTCGGCCACGCGGTCGGCAGCCGCGCTCGTCGGCATGGAGCGGGCGACGCCCTTCAGCCCGCCGCGATAGCCCGGCGCCAGATGCGCGTTGGCGGCGAGCAGCGCCAGCGAATCCGACGGCGTGACGAAGATGCCGCGGCCGATGATCAGGTTGCGGTCGCCGTCGCCGTCGGAGGCCGCGCCGAAATCGGGGGCCTCGGGCGACATCATCAGGTCGTAGAGCGCCTTCGCATGGACGAGGTTCGGGTCGGGATGGTGGCCGCCGAAATCGGGCAGCGGCACGTTGTTGCGCACGCTGCCGGCCGGCGCGCCCAGCCGCCGCTCCAGGATCTCGGTCGCATAGGGGCCGGTCACGGCGTGCATGGCGTCGAAGACGATGCGGAAGCCGGAGCGGAACAGGCTGCGGATCGCCTCGAAGTCGAACAGGCTCTCCATCAGCGCGGCATAGTCGGCGACCGGGTCGATCACCTCGACCGCCATGCCCTCCAGCCCCGTCTCCCCGATCCTGTCGATGTCGACCGTGCCGCCCTCGGCGATGCGGTAGCGGTCGATGACCTTCGAGCGGGCGAAGACGGCCTCCGTCACCTTCTCCGGCGCCGGGCCGCCATTGCCGATATTGTACTTGATGCCGAAGTCCTCGTGCGGGCCGCCGGGATTGTGGCTGGCCGACAGGATCAGCCCGCCGAACGCCTTGTATTTCCTGATGAGGTTGGAGGCGGCCGGCGTCGACAGGATGCCGCCCTGCCCGACGATGACCTTGCCGAAGCCGTTGGCGGCGGCGATGCGGATCGCCTTGTCGATCACCTCGCGGTTGAGGTAGCGGCCGTCGCCGCCGACGACCAGCGTGCGGCCGGCAAAACCCTCCAGCACGTCGAACACCGACTGGATGAAGTTTTCCGGATAGTTCGGCTGCTGGAACACCGGCACCTTCTTGCGCAGGCCGGAGGTGCCGGGCTTCTGGTCCGGATAAGGCGTGGTGGGAACGGTCCTGATCATCGGCGGGCTCAGCCTTTCGAGACGAGCGATCGGTAGAGGTCGGCGTAGCGGGCCGCGCTACGGCTCCACGAGACGTCGGCGCGCATGCCCTGCTTCTGCATGGCGGCCCAGACCTTGCGATCGCCGTAGAGCTCGACCATGCGGCGGCAGGCGTCGGCGAGCGCGTCGCCATTGTCGGGCGAAAACATCAGGCCGGTGGCGACGCCGGCCGCCACCGCCGCCTCGTTGGCGTCGATCACCGTGTCGGCCAGCCCGCCGGTGCGCGCCACCACGGGCACGCAGCCGTAGCGCAGCGCGTAGAGCTGGGTCAGCCCGCAGGGCTCGAACCGCGAGGGCAGGAGAATCGCATCGCAGCCGCCCTGCATCAGGTGCGCCAGCTCCTCGTCGTAGCCGACGACGATGCCGGCACGGCCGCGGTGACGGGCGGCACCCGCGAGCAGCGCGCCCTCCAGCGCGCGGTCGCCGGAGCCGAGGATGGCCAGCTTGAGGCCGGTGCCGAGCAGCCGGTCGAACTCGCCGGCCAGAACGTCCATGCCCTTCTGCCAGGTCAGGCGGCTGATGATGCAGGCGATCGGCTCGTTGCCCGGCTCCAGCCCGAAGCGCTCCTCCACCGCCTTGCGGTTGCGGGCGCGGGCGCCCAGCGTGCGGCCAGAGAAGGAGGCGGAGAGATAGGCATCGGCGACGGGGTTCCACGCCTCGACGTCGATGCCGTTCAAGATGCCGACGACGCTCTCGCCGCGCAGGGTGAGCAGGCCGTCGAGGCCCATGCCGAAGGCCGGCGTCCGGATCTCGCGCGCATAGGTCGGGCTCACCGTGGTGATGGCGCCCGCCGCCTGCAGCCCGGCCTTGAGGAAGCCGACGCCGCCGTAATACTCGACGCCGTCGACCGACATCGCCTGCGGCGGCAGGCCGAGCTCGGGGAAGATCGAGGCCGGGAAATGGCCCTGGAAGGCGAGGTTGTGGATCGTCACCACGGTGGGGAAGCGCGGCGTCGCGCCATAGCGCAGATAGGCCGGCGCGAGCGCCGCCTGCCAGTCATGCGCGTGCACCACGTCGGGTTGCCACGCAGAGGAGGCGTCGGTCGCCATGTCGGCGGCGACGCGGGCGAGCGCGGCGAAGCGGCGCCAGTTGTCCGGCCAGTCGGCACCGTTGCCGCCGTAGAGGCCGCCCGGCCGGTCGAACAGGTGCGGCGCGTCGAGCACCAGCAGCGACAGCCCCGCGGCCTCCGCCTCGATCACCGCCGCGCGGCCGCCGAACAGGGCGGCATAGCCGCGCAGCTTGCGGCCGCCCTTCGCCGCCGCCATCACCGCCGGATAGCCGGGCACCAGCGTGCGCATCTCGACGCCGAGGGGGCCAAGCGCGGCCGGCAGCGCCCCGGCCACGTCGGCCAGGCCGCCGGTCTTGACCAGCGGCTGGATCTCGGAGGCGACGGACAGGACCTTCATGCGACGGCGTCGATCATCTTCTGGGTGATCAGGCAGACGCCGCCCTCGGTCAGCCGAAAGCGCTTGGCGTCGAGCACCGGGTCCTCGCCGACGACGAGGCCCTCCGGGACGTGCACGCCGCGGTCGATGACGACCTTGCGCAACCGCGCATGGCGGCCGATCGTGCAATCGGGCAGCACCACCGCCTCGTCGAGCGCGGAGAATGAATTCGCCCGCACGCCGGTGAACAGCAGGCTGCGGCGCAGCGCCGAGCCGGAGATGATGCAGTCGCCGGCGACGAGCGAGGAGACGGCAGAGCCGCGCCGGCCGTCCTCGTCGTGGACGAACTTCGCCGGCGGCTTGATCTCGGCATAGGTCCAGATCGGCCAGTCGCGGTCGTAGATGTCGAGCTCGGGCGTCACGTCGGTCAGGTCGATGTTGGCCTCCCAATAGGCATCGATCGTGCCCACGTCGCGCCAGTAGGCCTCGCGCTCGAAGCTGGAGCGCACGCAGGAGCGCGAGAAGGAATGCGCCACCGCCTTCCCGTGCTTGACGACATAGGGGATGATGTCCTTGCCGAAATCGCGGCTCGATCCCTTCTCGGCCGCGTCGCGGCGGAGCTGCTCCATCAGGAACTTGGTCCGGAACACGTAGAGGCCCATCGAGGCCAGCGCGGTGTCGGGCTTGCCGGGCATGGCCGGCGGGTCGGCCGGCTTCTCGACGAAGGCGGTGATGCGACCCTTGCCGTCGACGGCCATGACGCCGAAGCCGGTCGCTTCCATGCGCGGCACTTCGAGGCAGCCGACGGTGACGTCGGCGCCGCTGTCGACGTGCTCGCCCAGCATCAGCTCGTAGTCCATCTTGTAGATGTGGTCGCCGGCGAGGATGACCATGTATTCGGGGCCGTAGGCCTCGATGATGTCGATGTTCTGGTACACGGCGTCGGCCGTGCCCTCGTACCATTGCGTCTCGGAGACGCGCTGGCTGGCCGGCAGGATGTCGAAGCTCTCGTTGCGCTCGGGCCGGAAGAAGTTCCAGCCGCGCTGCAGATGCCTGATCAGCGAATGCGCCTTGTATTGCGTCGCCACACCGATGCGGCGGATGCCGGAGTTCAGCGCGTTGGAGAGCGCGAAGTCGATGATGCGCGTCTTGCCGCCGAAGAACACCGCCGGCTTGGCGCGCACGTCGGTCAGCTCCTTCAGCCGGCTGCCGCGCCCGCCGGCGAGCACATAGGCCATCGCGTCGCGAGCGAGCGGCTGACTGCGTTTCGTGTTCATGCCCTTCCCCCTCCCACTTTTACCGACACACCCAACAATGTCCCTGCCCGCGCTAAGTTGCCAGTTCCAGAATGAGCGTGGCGAGCGGCGGCAGCGTCATGCGCGCCACCGGCCGCTTGCCGGCGACCGTCACCTGACCGCCATTGCCCTTGCCGCTGCCGCCATAGGCGCCCGCGTCGGTGTTGACCGCTTCGCGCCAGACGCCCGCCGCCGGCATCGGCACGGCGTAGTCCTGCCGCGGCACCGGCGTGAAGTTGCTGACGACCACGACCGGCGCCGCATCCGGCGCGAACCGCGCCCAGGCGAAGACGGAGTTCGCCTTGTCGTCGACGATCAGCCAGCGGAAGCCTTCCGGCTCGCAGTCGCGCGCGTGCAGCGCCGGGCTCTCGCGGTAGAGACGGTTCAGGTCGCGCAGCAGGCGGCGCACGCCTTCGTGCGCAGGCGCCTCCAGCAGGTCCCAGTCGAGCGGCCGCGCCTCGCTCCATTCGCGCCGCTGGGCGAATTCCTGCCCCATGAACAGCAACTTCTTGCCGGGATATCCCCACATGAAGGCGTAGTAGGCGCGCAGGGTGGCGAATTTCTGCCAGTCGTCGCCGGCCATCTTCTCCAGCAGCGAGCGCTTGCCGTGCACGACCTCGTCATGGCTTAGCGGCAGCACGAAGTTCTCGCTGAAGGCATAGGTCAGGCCGAAGGTGATCTCGTCGTGGTGGTGCTTCCTGTGCACCGGCTCGCGCGCCAGATAGGCCAGCGTGTCGTGCATGAACCCCATGTTCCACTTGAAGCCGAAGCCCAGCCCGCCCTCGTGCACCGGCTGCGACACCTTCGGCCACGAGGTCGATTCCTCGGCGATCGTCATGAAGCCCGGATTGCGACCGTAGACGGCCTTGTTCATGTCGCGCAGGAAGGCGACCGCCTCGAGGTTCTCGCGGCCGCCGCGCGCGTTCGGCACCCATTGGCCGGGCTTTCGCGAGTAGTCGAGGTAGAGCATCGAGGCGACCGCATCGACGCGCAGGCCGTCGACGTGGTAGCGCTCGGCCCAGAACAGCGCGTTGTTGACGAGGAAGGCCTCCACCTCGCGGCGGCCGAAATTGTAGATCGCCGTGTGCCAGTCCGGGTGAAAACCCTGGCGCGGGTCGGCATGCTCGTAGAGCGCGGTGCCGTCGAAGCGGGCGAGCCCGTGCGCGTCGGTCGGGAAATGCGCCGGCACCCAGTCGAGGATGACGCCGAGGCCGGCGCGGTGCGCGCCGTCGACGAAGCGGGCAAAGCCCTCCGGCTCGCCGAAGCGGGCCGTCGGCGCGTAGAGGCCGGTGGTCTGGTAACCCCAGGACGGGTCGTAAGGATGCTCCGAGACCGGCAGGAACTCGATATGGGTGAAACCCATGTCGACCACATAGGGGATGAGCTCGTCGGCCAGCTCGTCCCATGACAGGAAGCCGCCGTCAGCGTGCCGGCGCCACGAGCCGGCATGCACCTCGTAGATCGAGACGGGCTGGCGGCGCGGGTCGGCGCCCTGCCAGAAGGCGCGGTGGGCCGCGTCGCCCCATTCGTGGGTCGGATTGCGCTCCACGACGGAAGCCGTGGCCGGCCGTAACTCGGAGCGGAAGGCGAAGGGGTCGGCCTTGAGCGGCAGCACCGCGCCGGCGCGGCCGATGATCTCGAACTTGTAGGGCCGCCCCTCCCCGATGTCGGGGATGAAGATCTCCCAGATGCCGCTGTCGGCGCGGCGGCGCATCGGGTTGCGGCGGCCGTCCCAGGCGTTCCAGTCGCCGACGACCGAGACGCGCCGCGCATTCGGCGCCCAGACGGCGAAATGCGTGCCGTCGGCACCCTCGTGGCGGATCATGTGGGCGCCGAGCTTGTCGAACAGGCGCAGGTGCGAGCCCTCGCCCATGTAGTAGTCGTCCATCGGCCCAAGCACGGGGCCGAAGCTGTAGGGATCGGTGAGCCGCCAGCTCGCCTCGGCGTTCGCCGCCTTGTAGCGGAGCGGCCGGCGGTCCGTCACCGCGACCGGCCCCTCGAAGAAGCCGGCCGGGTCGCGGTGGAAAAGCTCGCCGACCTCTTCGCCGTCGAGCGTGAAGGCCGTCACCCGTTCCGCGCCGGGGATGAAGCAGCGCGCCAACAGGCGATCGCCCGCGCCGTGCAGGCCGAGTACGGAGAAGGCATCGCCATGGGTGCCGGCGACGATCGCAGCCACGTCGGCGGGGGACGCCTCGCCGCCCGCCTGCCCGCCTTTCGCTCCGCGCCCCTTGCTCATGCGGTTTCGGAAACTCTCCCCGTGGCTAAAGCGCGTTGCCTCGAACCGGAATCATGCGACGCGCTTCAGGTCTTTGCTTTTCGCATGTCGTTACCCCGAAACCGGTTCCCACTTTCGGGCGACATGCTCTGGCCAACTCAAGCGCCGCGGGAGCGTTCCCGCAAGCCCGTCATGCCGTCGGCACGTTCCAGATGTCCTTCGCATATTGCCGGATGGCGCGGTCGGAGGAGAACCAGCCCATATGCGCGGTGTTGCGGATGGCCATCGCGTTCCATGTCGCGGGCGCGCGCCAGAGGTCGTCGACGCGGCGCTGCGCGGCCGTGTAGGCGTCGAAATCGGCCGCCACCATGAACCAGTCGTGGTCGTAGATGCCGCCGATCAGGTCCTTGTAGCGGTCGCGGTCGTCGGGTGAGAAGACGCCCGAGGCGATGGCCGACAGGGCCTGCGAAAGCTCCGGCGAGCGCTCGATCGCCTCGCGCGGCGCGTAGCCGTCGCGGCGGCGCTGCAGCACCTCCTCCGCCGTCAGGCCGAAGATGACGATGTTGTCGTCGCCCACCCGGTCGCGGATCTCGACATTGGCGCCGTCGAGCGTGCCGATGGTGAGCGCGCCGTTGAGCGCGAACTTCATGTTGCCGGTGCCCGAGGCCTCCATGCCGGCGGTCGAGATCTGCTCCGACAAATCGGCGGCCGGCACCATCACCTCGGCCAGGCTGACATTGTAGTTGGGGACGAACACCACCTTGAGCAGGCCCCGCACCGAAGGATCGGAATTGATCACCCGCGCCACGTCGTTGGCGAGCTTGATGATCAGCTTGGCGTTCTGGTAGCTCGGCGCCGCCTTGCCGCCGAACAGCTTGACGCGCGGCACCCAGTCGCGGTGCGGCTGCGAGCGCATCTGGTCGTAGAGCGCCACGGCCTCGATGATGTTCAGGAGCTGGCGCTTGTATTCGTGGATGCGCTTGACCTGGATGTCGAACATGGCGGCCGGGTCGATGCGGATGCCCAGCCGCTCGCGCACCAATTCGGCCAGACGCTGCTTGTTCTCGCGCTTGGCGGCCGCGAACGCCTCCTGGAAGGCGGCGTCCTCGGCATGGTCGGCCAATGCCGCCAGCGCCTCGATGTCGTCCTGGAAGCGCTCGCCGATGGTGCGGTTCAAAAGCCGCGTCAGCGCCGGGTTGCATTGCAGGAGCCAGCGGCGCGGCGTGATGCCGTTGGTCTTGTTGTTGATGCGGTCCGGATAGAGCGTGTGGAGGTCGGCGAACACCGTCTCCTTCATCAACTGCGTATGCAGCGCCGACACGCCGTTGATCGAGTGCGAGCCGACGAAGGCAAGGTTGCCCATGCGCACGCGCCGGCCGCCATTCTCGTCGATCAGCGAGATCGACCGGATCTGGTCGTCGCCGAAGCCGTGGTCCTGTCGTGCTTCGCGCAGCAGCTTGGCGTTGATGGCGTAGACGAGCTGCATGTGGCGCGGCAGCAGCCGCTCGAACAGCGGCACCGGCCAGCTCTCCAGCGCCTCCGGCAGCAGCGTGTGGTTGGTGTAGGAGAAGATGCGCCGGGTCATGTCCCAGGCCTGGTCGAAGCCGTAGCCGTGCATGTCGATCAGGATGCGCATCAGCTCGGCCACCGACACGGCCGGGTGCGTGTCGTTCAACTGGATCGCGGCCTTGTCGGGCAGCGAATCCAGCTCGCCATACTGGTGCAGATGGCGGTGGACGATGTCCTGCAGCGAGGCGGCGGAGAAGAAATATTCCTGCTTCAGCCGCAGTTCCTGGCCGGCGGGCGTCTGGTCGGCCGGGTAGAGCACGCGCGCCAGCGCCTCCGCCTTGTTGCTCTCGCGCAGCGCGCCGATATGGTCGCCGGCGTTGAAGGCGTCGAGCAGGATCGGGTCGACCGCCATCGCCGACCACAGACGCAGCGTGTTGACGCGCTTGCCCCGCCAGCCGGCGATCGGCGTGTCGTAGGCCACGGCCAGCACCCGCTCCTGCGGCCGCCAGACATAGCGCGGCTCGTCGCCGTCGCCGGCGGGCTGCATCTCGACCACGCCGCCGAAGCCGATCTCGATCGAGCGCTCGCGACGCTCGAACTCCCACGGATTGCCGTGGTCGAGCCAGGTCTCGGGCAGCTCGACCTGCCAGCCGTCGGACAGTTCCTGCCGGAACAGGCCGTGCACGTAGCGGATGCCGTAGCCGTGGGCGGGGATGTCGACGGTCGCCATGCTCTCCATGAAGCAGGCCGCCAGCCGGCCGAGGCCGCCATTGCCGAGTGCGGCGTCCGGCTCGAGTGCGGCGACGAGGTCGAGGTCGACGCCGAGCGAGGCGAGCGCGCCGCGTACGTCGTCCATCATGCCGAGGTCGGTGACGGCGTCGCGCAGCAGCCGGCCGATGAGGAATTCGAGCGAGAGGTAATAGACGCGCTTGTCCTCGCGCTCGTAGGCCTTCTTGGTCGAGGCGATCCACCTGTCGACCAGCCGGTCGCGGACCACGCGGATCGTCGCCGACAGCCAGTCGTAGCGCGTCGCCACCGAGGCGTTCTTGCCGAGCCGGTAGGTCAGGCTGCGCAGGATCTCGTTGGCGAGCGCGACGACCGCCGGGTCGACGCTGGCGCCCATGCCCTCGTCGCGGGCCCTGTCGGCGCTAGTCTTCTGAATCGGCACGGCGGCACCCCATCTGCGACAGCCGCCTCCCGTTCAGCCTTGTCGGATTGTCCATAACAGCGGCTTTCAACCGATTGATCCGGCCGCAGCGTGAGTCTTGCCGATCGACCATAGCTGCGCGCGGCGGCGGCGCGCAACGCGGAAATGGAGACCGTTGAACCGGCCCGCGGGATGAACTAGGCCATCCAGCAGCCGCGCCAAGGGCGGGAGGACGCGATGATTCTGTGCTGCGGGGAAGCGCTGATCGACATGCTGCCGCGCCGGCTGGAGGGCGGCGGTCCGGCCTTCGCCCCGCATGCCGGCGGCGCCGTCTTCAACACGGCGGTCGCGCTCGGCCGGCTCGGCGCGCCGGTCTCCTTCTTCACCGGCCTGTCCACCGACTTCTTCGGCGACCAGCTCAAGGCCGAACTCGAAGCGAGCGGCGTCGATCTCCGGCATGTCCGCTTCTCGGACCGGCCCACGACGCTCGCCTTCGTCAGGCTGGCCGACGGCCAGGCGAGCTATGCCTTCTACGACGAGAACTCGGCCGGCCGCATGCTGGCCGAGGCCGACCTGCCGGCGCTCTCCGACGACGTCGCGGCGCTGCATTTCTCCTGCATCAGCCTCATTCCCGAGCCCTGCGGCTCGACCTACGAAGCGCTGATGCGGCGCGAGCACGGCCGGCGGGTCATGATGCTCGACCCCAACATCCGCGCCGCCTTCGTCACCGACCGCGGGAAGCACCTCGCGCGGATGCGCCGCATGATCGCGATGGCCGACATCGTCAAGCTCTCCGACGAGGACGTCGCCTGGTTCGGCGAGGCGGGATCGCAGGCCGAGATCGCGACGCGATGGCTGGAAGCCGGGCCGAAGCTGGTCGTGGTGACGGCGGGAGCCCGCGGCGCCACGGCCTATGCGCGCGGCGGAACGGTCGCCGTGCCGGCGCCGCAGGTGGAGGTGGTCGACACGGTCGGCGCCGGCGACACGTTCAATGCCGGCCTGCTCGCCTGGCTGCATCGCGCCGGCAGGCTCGACAAGGCGGCGATCGCGGCGCTGACGCCGGCCGAGATCGAGGCGGCGCTGACGCTCGCCGCGCGGGCTGCGGCCGTCACCGTGTCTCGGGCGGGCGCCAACCCGCCGTGGCTGTCGGAACTGGGCTGACGCAGCGACGCGGTCCGGGTCAGGCGCCGCGCGCGATGAAGTCGGGATTCTCGTAGAGCAGGAGCGCGCCGCCGCGCGGCCCGTAGGCGAGCGGCTTGCCGTCCAGCGTCTCGGTCATGCCGCCGGCGGCCCGCAGCACCGCGTCGCCCGCAGCGGTGTCCCACTGCATGGTGCGGCCGTAGCGCGGGTAGAGGTCGGCCTCGCCCGCCGCGAGCAGGCCGAACTTCAGCGACGAGCCGACGGTGACGATCTCGGCCTGGCCGAGGGTGGCGATATACTGGTCCGTCTCCAGCGAGCGGTGCGAGCGGCTGGCCAGCACCACGACATGGGCGGTGCGCTGCCGCACGGCGATCGCCTGCCGCGAGACGATGCGGAACCCCTCCCCCACCGTCGCGCGCTCGGCCCGGCCCGGCCGGCCGGAATAGAGCACCGAGGAGGCCGGCGCGTAGACGACGCCCAGAACCGGCGCGCCGTCGCGCACCAGCCCGATATTGACGGTGAACTCGGCCCGGCCGCCGACGAATTCGCGCGTGCCGTCGAGCGGGTCGACAAGGAAGAACTCGCGGCCCGGATCGAGCGGGAAGCTGCCGGCGGCAACCGATTCCTCGGCGACGATGGGCATCGCGGGGCACAGGTGCTGCAGGCCGTCGAGGATCAGCCGCTCGGCGTCGCGATCGGCGGCGGTGACGGGCGAATCGTCGCCCTTTTTCATCACCTCGCAGCCTTCGGTGAAGGCCCGCATCACCAGCGCCCCGACGGACAGCGCCAGCACTTCCAGTTCGCCGAGCAGATCGACGTCGTCCATTGCCACTTCCCCACGGGCTCCCCGGAGCCCGCCGGTAGCGGACCATAACCGGAGCCCGCGCGTTGACAAGGCCTGCTTCCGTCTCAGATGCCGCCGCCGTCGCGGAAGACGCCGGCGCCGTCGCGGCGCGCGATGTCGTCCATCAGCGCGTCGACCACGTCCTGCGGCGTGCGGCCGAGGGTCCGCACGTGAAGCTCGGGCGCGAGCGGCGGCTCGTAAGGCGCGTCGACGCCGGTGAAGCCGGACAACTCGCCGGCATAGGCCCGCGCATAGAGCCCCTTGGGGTCGCGGCGCGCGCATTCGTCCACCGGCGTGTCGACGAAGACCTCCACGAACTCGCCCGCGCCGAACATGCGGCGCACGGCGTCGCGCTCGGCCCGGTAGGGCGAGATGAAGGAGACCAGCACGACAAGCCCCGCATCCACCATCAGCCTCGCCACCTCGCCGACGCGGCGGATGTTCTCGGCGCGGTCGGCCTCTGAGAAGCCGAGGTCGCGGTTCAGTCCGTGGCGGACATTGTCGCCGTCGAGCAGGTAGGTGTGGCGGCCGGCCGCGTGCAGGCGCTTCTCGAGCAGGCTGGCAATCGTCGACTTGCCGGCGCCGGACAGGCCGGTGAACCAGTAGACGGCGGGCGTCTGCCCTTTCTGAGCGGCGCGCGCGGCGCGGTCGACCTGTACGGCCTGCCAGTGGATGTTGCCGGCCCGCCGCAGCGCGTGGCGGATCATGCCGGCGCCGACGGTGCGGTTGGTGATGCGGTCGATCAGCACGAAGGAGCCGGTCGCGCGGTTCTCCACGAAGGGGTCGAAGGCGACCGGCCACTGGGTCGAGATGTCGGCGACGCCGATCTCGTTCATCGCCAGCCGGTCGGCCGGGCCGGGCGCGAAGCTCTCTATGTCGATGCGGTGCTGGAGGCCGACCACGGTCGCGGCCACCTCGTCGGTCTCGGTGCGCAGGACATAGGCGCGGCCGGGGATCAGCGCCGCGTCGTCGAACCAGACGAGGCTCGCCGCGAAGCGGTCGGCGAGCAGCGGCCGCGCGGCGGGCGCCACCAGCATGTTGCCGCGCGAGACCTCGACCTCGTCGGCCAGCACCAGCGTCACCGCCTCGCCCTCGCGCGCTTCGTCGCGGTCGCCCTTCGCGGTGACGATGCGGCGCACGCGCGACGACAGGCCGGATTTCGCCACGACGACCTCGTCGCCGACCGAGACCGTGCCGGCCGCGATGGTGCCGGCGAAGCCGCGGAAGTCGAGATTCGGCCGGTTGACGTACTGGACCGGGAAGCGGAACGGCTTTTCGGCGGCGTCCGCGTCGACCTCGACCGTCTCCAGATGCGACAGCAGCGAGGGGCCGCGATACCAGCGCGTCTGGCGCGAGCCGGCGATGACGTTGTCGCCGTTGCGTGCCGAGATCGGGATCGCCTGCAGCGAACGGAAGCCGAGCTCGCCGGCGAAAGCGCGAAAGTCGCGCTCGATGTCGCGGAAGGTGGCCTCCGAATAATCGACCAGGTCGATCTTGTTGACCGCCAGCACGACGTGGCGGATGCCCAGCAGCGAGGCGATGAAGGCGTGCCTGCGCGTCTGGCGCATGACGCCGCGGCGGGCATCGACCAGCACGATGGCGAGGTCGGCCGTCGAGGCGCCGGTCGCCATGTTGCGGGTGTACTGCTCGTGGCCGGGCGTGTCGGCGACGATGAACTTGCGCTTCGGCGTGGCGAAGAAGCGATAGGCCACGTCGATGGTGATGCCCTGCTGGCGCTCGGCTTCCAGCCCGTCGACCAGCAGCGCGAAGTCAATCTCCTCGCCGGCTGTGCCGTGGCGGCGCGAATCGCGCTCCAGCGCGGCGAGCTGGTCCTCGAAGATCAGCTTGGTGTCGTAGAGCAGGCGGCCGATCAGCGTCGACTTGCCGTCGTCGACGGAACCACAGGTGAGAAAGCGCAGGAAGGAGCGCCGGTTGTGGTCGTCGAGCACGGCGCCGACGTCGAGGCGCAGCTGCGGCTCGGCCACCTCGTAGTCGAGTGCGGGCGCGAGGTTGCTGGCGGCGGTCATCAGAAATAGCCCTCGCGCTTCTTCTTCTCCATGGAGCCGGCTTCGTCGCGGTCGATCAGCCGGCCCTGTCGCTCCGAGGTGCGGGCGACCAGCATCTCCTCGACGATGCCGTCTAGCGTGTCGGCCTCCGATTCGATGGCGCCGGTGAGCGGGTAGCAGCCGAGCGTGCGGAAGCGCACCAGCCGGTTGGAGACCACCTCGCCCGGATGCAGCTTCATGCGGTCGTCGTCGACCATGACGAGCATGCCGTCGCGCTCGACCACCGGGCGGCGGGCGGCGAAATAGAGCGGCACGATGGGGATGCCCTCCTGGCGGATGTACTGCCAGATGTCGAGTTCGGTCCAGTTGGAGAGCGGGAAGACACGGATCGATTCGCCCGGCGCCACGCGCGTGTTGTAGATCCTCCACATCTCCGGCCGCTGGTTCTTCGGGTCCCAGGCGTGGGCGGCGTCGCGGAAGGAGAAGATGCGCTCCTTGGCGCGCGACTTCTCCTCGTCGCGGCGCGCGCCACCGAACGCGGCGTCGAAGCGGTGCAGGTCGAGCGCCTGCCGCAGCGCCACCGTCTTCATGACGTGCGTGTAGGTGCTGGAGCCGTGGTCGAACGGGTTGATGCCGTCGCGCAGGCCGTCGCGGTTGGTGTGCACGATCAGCCGCAGGCCGTGCTCGGCCGCCATGCGGTCGCGAAACGCGATCATCTCGCGGAACTTCCAGGTCGTGTCGATGTGGAGGAAGGGGAAAGGCGGCCGGGCGGGATAAAAGGCCTTCAGCGCCAGGTGCAGCAGGACGGAGGAATCCTTGCCGACCGAATAGAGGAAGACCGGGTTCGAGAAGGTCGCCGCGACCTCGCGGAAGATGTGAATCGCCTCGGCTTCGAGCCGATCGAGATGGGTGAGCGGTGCCGGCATGGGTGGCTTTCGGAAGGCGCGGCCCACGACACGACGACGCGGGTTACATCCGCCACACCTAGCAACCGGAGGGTGCCGGCTTCAAAACATGCAATGCCAAACTTGCAGCCGGCGCGGGAGCGGCTTTGCCCGCCGGCCGCGATCCGGGGGAACGGCGTTCTCCTGCCGCCGCGGGCGCGCCGGAAGCCCCGAAACGGAAACGGCCCGCCGCGGGGGCGGGCCGTCCGAAGATACGACGACGCCTCGCGCCTAGCGGCGGCGCAGCGCCCAGGCCGCCGGCATGATCGCGGCGGCGAGGCCGACCTTGATCAGGTCCGGCACGATGAACGGCATGAAGCCGAAGGCCCAGCCCTTCTCGGCGCCGAGCAGCACCGAGAGCCAAGCCGTGCCCGGGATCAGGATCGCGAGGTCGGCCACCAGCAGGACGGCGAGGAAGCGGAAGAAGCTGCGGTCCCAGCCGCGGTCGGCGGCCCAGCCGACGATGGCCGCGGCGGCGATGAAGCCGAGCAGGTAGCCGCCGGTCGTGCCCATCATGTAGGCGAGGCCGAGGCCCTTCTCCGGCGTGCCCTGGAAGACCGGCCAGCCGAGCGCGCCCTCGATCATGTAGAGGACGAGGGTGGCGACGCCGAGGCGCAGGCCGAAGCTCGCCGCGATCAGGAAGATCGCCAGCGTCTGCAGCGACATGTCGACCGGCCCGAGCACGACCTTGGTCTTGGCGGACAGCACCAGCAGCGCGGTGCCGCCGAGCACGAGGCCGAACTGGGTCAGGAGACGGGCGGTTCGGTTGTCGGGAAGAGCACCCGAGATCAGCGGGCGAGCCGAAATAGCGGTGGCCATCTTTGTCCTCTCAGCGTTTGGATAGTCCCATCGGGGGATGCGGGGTTTCGGTATAGGGGCTTACGTGATAAGCGGCAATCCGCTTCACGCCATTTGCGTCCGAACTCCAATGGCCCTCGAATTCGACATGAACTTTGAACCCGCGCATGGCGAGGCGGTGCCGGTCGCGCCGGACGTGCTGCGCATCACCGTCGACAATGGCGGCCCGTTCACCTTCCGCGGCACCAACAGCTACATCGTCGGCTCCGACACGCTGGCCGTGGTCGATCCCGGCCCGGTCGACGAGCGCCACCTCGATGCGCTGATGAAGGCGATCGCCGGGCGGCCGGTGAGCCACATCTTCATCACCCACACCCACAACGACCATTCCCCGCTTGCGGCCCGACTCAAGGCGCTGACCGGCGCGCGCACGGCCGCCGAGGGGCCGCACCGCGACGCCCGCCCGTTGCGGATCGGCGAGGTCGACACGCTCGACTACGCCAACGACGAGGATTTCCGGCCCGACATCGTGCTCGGCGACGGCGAACTGGTCGAGGGCGACGGCTGGGCGATGCGGGCGATCCATACGCCGGGGCACGCCGCCAACCACGCCGTCTTCGCGCTGGAGGGGACGGGAACCACCTTTTCGGGCGACCACGTCATGGCGTGGTCGACCAGCATCGTGGCGCCGCCGGGCGGCTCGATGAGCGACTACATGGCCTCGCTCGACAAGATGCTGGCGCGCGACGACCGCCGCCTGCTGCCGGGCCATGGCGGGCCGGTGGAGACGCCGGCCGCCTTCATGCGGGCGCTGAAGGGACACCGCAAGATGCGCGAGCGGGCGATCCTGGAGCGCATCCGCACCGGCGACCGCACGATCCCTGACATGGTGCGCGCGATCTACCGCGACACCGACCCGCGCCTGCACGGTGCGGCGGGTCTGTCGGTGCTCGCCCATATCGAGGATCTCGTGGCGCGCGGCGTGGTCGCTGCCGACGGCGAAGTGGCGATCGACGGCGTGTTCCGCCCGGCCTGACGGCCTCGCCTATTGCAGCGTCGGCGTATAGGTCGCCTGGATCACGGTATCGAGGTCGTCGAGGAAGCGCGCGATCTTGGCGGCGTTGTCGCCGAGGTCGTGGCGGCCGTAGCGGGAGGCCGAGCGCAGGTCGACATAGGAGGTCTCGCCCTCGTCGACGATGCGCACCGCGACGTCCGAGACGAAGCCGAAGACGAGCGAGGGCGCGGCGAGCTCGATCGTCGCCTCGCGCCCGTCCGCCGACAGGGTCGCAGGCTCTTCCGGCTTCCAGCCGAGATCGTCGGCGGCCGTCGCCACCATCTCCTGCATCCTGTCGAGCGGCAGCGTGTAGCGGCGGCCCGTGACCGTCGGGTATGCCTCGGCCTGCGCGCCCGGCTCGGGATCGCTCCATGCCCGCAGCGGATTCATCTCGGCCGTGCGCAGGCCCGGCGCGAGGAAGAAGTCGGGCGGGTTCGCCGTGTCGGTGGTGACGTCGGCGAGCTGCGGCAGCGCGTAGACGCGCCAGGCCGCGAAGCCGAACGGCAGCAGCACCAGGATCGCGATCAGCGTGGCGCGCACGGAGGCGCGGCCGCCGCGGTCGCCCCGCTGCCAGAGCCGGGCGAAGCCGGCGGCAGCGAGCAGGAGCGCCAGCACCGCGAGGCCGGCCACGATCAGCAGCAGCCACAGGAAGGGCAGCGTCGGCACCGGGCCGAAGCGGTGCCCGGCTGTCGACGTCACCAGCAGCACGGCGGCGAAGACCGCGATGCGACGCGCCCAGACCGCCGAGGCCGAGGCGCGCCGCTCGATCAGCAGCGGTCCGCTCAAGCGGGGCTCCCGCCCCGGCCGCTGAACGCGCGCGGCCGCGGCTCACCCGGCGATCGCTGCGGTCGCCGGCTCATGCCGTCGGCAGCTTGTAGTCTTTGAACGTGTCGCGCAGCGTGGTCTTCTGGATCTTGCCCGTCGCGGTGTGCGGGATCTCCTTGACCAGCACGACGTCGTCGGGAAGCCACCACTTGGCGATCTTGCCCTGCATGAAGCCTAGGAGCTCGTCCTTGGTCGGCGACTTGCCGGCCTTCGGCACCACGACCAGCAGCGGCCGCTCGTCCCATTTGGGATGCGCGATACCGATCGCGGCCGCCTCGGCGACGTCGGGATGGCCGACCGCGAGGTTTTCGAGCGCGATGGTCGAGATCCACTCGCCACCGGACTTGATCACGTCCTTGGCGCGGTCGGTGATCTCCATATAGCCGTTCTCGTCGATATGGGCGACGTCGCCCGTGTCGAACCAGCCGTCGGCGTCGAACTGCTCCTTGCCGGCGCCGCCATAGTAACTGGAGGCGACGGCGGGACCGCGCACCTTGAGCCGGCCGAAGGTCTTGCCGTCCCAGGGCAATTCGCGGTTCTCGTCGTCGGTGACCTTCATCTCGACGCCGAAGGGCGTGTAGCCCTGCTTCTGCTGGACATCGAGGCGCGCCTCGCCGGTCAAGTCCGCCGTCTCGGGCTTCATGGTGCCGAGCGTGCCGAGCGGGCTCATCTCGGTCATGCCCCAGGCGTGGATGACCTCGACGCCGTAGGCGTCCTGGAACTTCTTGGTCATGGCGCGCGGGCAGGCCGAGCCGCCGATGACGACCTTCTTGAGGTAGGGCAGCTTGTTGCCGGTCTCCTCGAGGAACTGCAGCAGCATCAGCCACACGGTCGGCACGGCCGCCGTGAAGGTCACCTTCTCCGTGTTCAGCAGCTCGTAGATCGAGGCGCCGTCGAGCTTGGCGCCGGGCATGACGAGCTTGGCGCCGACCATCGGCGAGCTCTGCGCGAGGCCCCAGGCATTGGCGTGGAACATCGGCACGACCGGCAGGATGACGTCGCGCGAGGAGACGCCCATGGCGTCCGGCAGGGCCGCGATCATGGCGTGCAGCACGTTGGAACGGTGCGAATAGAGCACGCCCTTGGGGTCGCCCGTCGTGCCGGAGGTGTAGCACATGCCGGCCGCCGCGTTCTCGTCGAGCGCCAGCCAGCGGAAGTCGCCGTCGGCGTCGGCCAGCCATTCCTCGTAGGCGACCGCGTTGGTCAGCGAGGTCTTGGGCATGTGGGCCGCGTCGGTCAGCACGATCACCTGCTTGAGCGACGGCACCTTGTCCGCGATCTTCTCGACGATCGGCAGGAAGGTCAGGTCGACGAACAGCGCCTTGTCCTCGGCGTGGTTCATGATCCAGGCGATCTGGTCGGGGAACAGGCGTGGGTTGAGCGTGTGGTAGACGCCGCCCATGCCCATGATGCCGTACCAGGATTCCAGATGCCGGGCCGTGTTCCAGGCGAGCGTGGCGACGCGGTCGCCCGGCTTGTAGCCCTCGCGCTGCAGCTTCTGCGCGATCTTCAGCGCCTTCTGCCGGATCTCGGCATAGGTCGTGCGCATGATCGGGCCTTCGACGGACCGCGAGACGACCTCGCGATGTCCGTGCTGGATCGCCGCGTGATCCAGCAGCTTGTGGCACAACAGCGGCCAGTCCTGCATCAGCCCGTTCATGTAGAAGATCCTCCTTGGCATTCGGCCGCAGTTTTTGCCCTCCGGCCCCCTGCTTGTCCAGTGGCTTGACGCTCGCGCGAGGGAACCTTTGCCGCATTTCGGCCATTCTGTCGGCGGAGCCTTTCCACGACGGGAGGCGCAGACACGAGGCACGCATGAACGCGCCGACCGAACGCTTGCCCGGCCCGGCCGAGGCCATTTCACTCGAGACGATCGAACTGGAGCTTGCCCTGCAGTCGCAGGACACGGTGCAGGCCGGCTTCGAGGGCGCCGTGCGCCACGCGCTCGAAAAGGCCGGCGGCACCCTGCTCTTCCACATGCGCGTGGACGACGGCGAGGGAACGCGCTGGACCGCGGCCGTCTCGATCGGCAGCGGCGACGAGCGGCAGTTCCTGATCGTGACCATCCCGGCCGACGGCAACGTGCGCATCGAGCCGCTCGACCAGTCCGAGGAGCCGGTGGCCCGCATCGCGCCGGCCTTCGCCGACGTCATGGAGAAGCTGAGCCGGGCCGCATAGCGGACACCCGGCGCAACCGCCTCGACAAGCGGCGGCGCGTCCTCTAAGAGGCCCGCCAGTCCAGACCCGCCGCCGCCAGACGCCGGCGCGGTCGCCCCGCAGCGTGCCGGAACCAGCCTCTCGGATGACTTCTCAAGCAGATCGTACCCCGACGCCCCGGAGCGGCGCGAAGCGCATCCTCGTCACGGGCGCGTCGGGCTGCGTCGGCCAGTACCTCGTCGAGGAGCTCCTCGCGGAGACGCCGCACCGGCTCGTGCTCGTCGTGCGCAATCCCGGCAAGCTTCCGGCGGCCGTGGCGGGCTCGCCGCGGGTGGAGATCATCGAGGCCGACGTCACCGACGTCGCCGGCTATCGCGGCCGGCTCGGCCGGATCGACGTGGCGATGCTGGTAGCGGCCTGCTGGGGCGGGCCGGACGCCTTCCGCGTCAATGTCGAGGCCAATCTCGCGCTCGCTGCCTACCTCGCCGACAATGGCGGCGAGCGCGTGCTCTATTTCGCCACCGGCAGCGTGATCGACGCCGAGGGCCGCATGCTGCCGGCCGCGCGCGAGCTCGGCTCCGAATATATCCGCTCGAAATACCAGCTCGTCGAGGAAATCGAGAAGCTGGGCGACCGGATCGACATCGTCGGCCTCTATCCGACGCTCATCCTCGGCGGCGGCGACGGCAAGCCGATGTCGCATTTCGGCAACCTGCTGCGCCAGGCGCGGCCGTGGGCCTGGCTGGCGCGCTTCCTGCGGGCCGACGGCAAGTTCCACTACGTCCACGCCAAGGACATCGCCCGCGTCGCGCGCCACCTCGCCGACGCGCCGCTCGAAGGGCTGGCCAAGCCGCGTCGCCTCGTCCTCGGCAACCCGGCGACCACCGCCAACGACTTCATCGCCGGTTTCGTGTCCTATCTCGGCCTGCGCACGCCCTTCACGGTCACGCTGAAGGACTGGCTGGCCGAGGGGATCATCCGCGTCTTCCGCATCGAGCTGTCGCCCTGGGACCGCTACTGCATGCAGCACCGCGATCTTTCCTACCGCAAGGTCTACAGCCCGGCCGATTTCGGCCTGCCGGTCGCCTGCCCGGACCTCGCCGCCGGCCTCGCCGGCATCGGCATCCCGCGCGGGAGCTGACCGGCGCCGTCAGCCGCGCCGCGCGCGCTCCAGCTCCGCCCGCTTGCGCAGCCCCGCCTGGATCTCGGTGTGGTTGACCATCAGCAGCTTCAGGAAGCCCGACGCCGGCTCGACGCCGCTGGCGCGCGCCTCGGCGATGCGGGCGTCGAGCCCGAACAGGCCCTCGGCGACGCGGTCGAGCGCCTTGAACACGCCGAGCTGCTTGGTCTCGAAGCCAACCGAGAAGGTCGGGTGCTTGGCGTAGTAGTAGGCGCCCATCGCGCCGCGGCTCTCCTCGAGCTTCAGGCGGTCGAAGAAGTCGCGCCGGTGCGCGGCCGGCTTGTAGTGCCAGATCGGCGCGCGCCAGTTGTAGCGCCGTTTGACGCCGGTGCCGATCAGCCGGCGGTACATCTCCGGGTCCTCCCAACCATAGGCGTTGAAGCCCTCGTCGAAGCCGCCGGCGTCGAGGATGGCCTGCCGCGCCACAGACGCATTGCCGGTGGGGAACGGGTTGGAATGCCAGCCGAGGAAGCGGCCGACGGGCGGGTTGGCCTGCTCCGGCGGCTCGGTCACCTCGACGATCGGCCCGGCCACGACCGAGCCCGGATGGCGCTCGTGGGTGGAAAGGTGCTCCGCCACGAAGTCGGAACGGACCAGCGCGTCGTCGTCGACGAAGAGCAGCAGCGGCCCGGTCGCCATGGAGATGGCGCGGTTGCGGGCGCCGGCGGCGGCCGTGCGCTTCTCCTGCCGCGCGTAGAGCATGTTCGCCGCGCCGAAGCCCTTCACCACCGCGCCGGTGTCGTCCTCGGAGGCGTCGTCGACGACGACGATCTCATAGGCGTCGTGGGGGATCGTCTGGTCGAGCAGCCGCGGCAGGCTGAGCCGCAGCACGTCGCCACGGTTGCGCGTCGGCATGATGAGGCTGACCCTGACCGTCAAATCTGCTCTTCCTTCTCGAACTGCTCCTCGCAGAGCTTCTGGTAGAGGCCGCCGGCGCGGACAAGCTCCTCGTGCGTGCCGTCCTCGACGATCCTGCCGCGCTCGATCACCACGATGCGATCGGCGGCGCGGATCGTGCTCAGCCGGTGCGCCACGATCAGCGTCGTGCGGCCCTCGCTCGCCCGCTCCAGCGCGTCGCGCACCATGCGCTCCGAATCGGCGTCCAGCGCCGAGGTCGGCTCGTCCAGCACGAGGATGCGCGGGTTCTTGAGGAAGACGCGCGCGATGGCGATGCGCTGGCGCTGGCCGACCGACAGGTTGCCGCCGCGCGGCTCGATGCGGGTGTCGTAGCCGGCCGGCAGGCGCCGCGCGAACTCGTCGACATGGGCAGCCAACGCGGCGGCCCGCACCTGCTCGTCGGTGGCGTTCGGCGCGCCGAAGCGCAGGTTGTCCGCCAGCGTGCCCTCGAACAGCACCGGCTGCTGGAACACCACGCCGACCTCGCGGCGCAGCGCGGCGAGGTCGAGGCTGGCGGCATCGGCGCCGTCGATCAGCAGGCGGCCGCTGTCGGGCGTGAGGAAGCGCGGGACGAAGTCGACGATCGTCGACTTGCCGCCGCCGGAGGGGCCGACGAGCGCGATGCGCTGGCCGGCGGGGATATGCAGGTTGAAGTCCTCGAGCCGGAAGCCGCCCGCCACATAGGAGAAATCGACGTGGTCGAAGGCGATGGCGCCCGACACCGCGCCGAGCGGCCGGTCGCCACCCTGCTCGCGCGGCAGGCCGGCGAGGCGCTCCAGCCGGTCGAGGATGGCGGCGAGCTGGACCAGCCGGCCGATCGAGTTGCTCGCCTCCTGCAGCGGCGAATAGGCGAGGCCGACGCAGACGAGGAAGGAGGTGAGCGTGGTCAGCGTGATCAGGCCGTTGCCCAGCAGGACGGCCGCGACCATGACCATGCCGGCGATGCCGACGCTGGCCGCCAGCGCCACCGCGAAGGGGTGGAAGGCGTCCGTCCGCTCGCGCGTGAGCTGCGCGTCCAGCGTCTCGGCGTTCAGCCGGTGGAAGCGGCCGAGAACGTCCTCCTCGCGGCTGAACGACTTGATCTCCTTGGCCCCGCCCAGCATCTCCTCGAAACGGGCGACGAGCCCGGCCAGCCGGTCCTGGGTAGTGTGCGCGGCGCCGTGCAGCTTGCGGCCGAAATAGGAGGTGACCCAGGCGAGCGGGCTGATCAGCACGGCCGAGCAGAGGAAGAGCAGCCAGCTATACCAGGCCATCGCGCCCGCGAAGATGACGATCAGGATGACCGAGGGCGCGAGCTGGGCGACGACCCGCACCAGCGCCTCCTGCAGCGTCTGCAAATCGTTGGAGAAGGAGGAGACGAGCTGGCCGCCGCCGACGGAGACCAGCGAGCGCGGCGAGGCGTGCAGGATCTGGCCGAACAGGCGCTCGCGCGTGTCGGCGGTGATCGAGAAGGAGAGCCGCGTCATCAGGTAGATGCGGCCGAAGGACAGCATCGAGGCGACGGTGAACAGCGCGACGCCGAGCAGCAGGTGCCCGGCCAGCCAGCGAATGTCGCCGCTGGCGAACACCTCGCCGACCAGCTTCGAGGCCCAGACCGGCATCAGCAGGTAGAGGCCGGCCGACGCGCCCGTGCAGAACAGCGCCGCGGCGAAGATGCCGCGACGCTTCGACAGTTCGTTCCACAGCCAGCTAGCGTGCCGGTGCGGCTTCATGCGCGGCATCCGGGGATTCCAGGAATTCGGCGATGGCCGAGACCAGGCGCTGCGAGGCGCCGGGCTGGCCCATCGTGGCGCGCAGCTCGTCCTCCAGCGCGCGGGTGTCGCTGCCCAGCACGCGCACCAGCTCGTCGGCGACCTGCCGCGCGGTGATGGGGCCGATCATCTCCGGCACCAGCATGCGGTTGGTGCGGCGGTTGGGATGCGACATGAACTTCAGCCGGCGCAGGATCAGGTGACCGAAGCCGCGCTTGATGTACTTGCCGAGCACCGGGATGCGCCCGAGATGGCCGGCAAGCCCGGGCATCGGCGCCCGCTCGGCCTGGTGGGTGGGCACCGTCACGATCATCGGGATGCCGAGCGCCGACAGCTCGGCCGTGTTGGTGCCGGGCAGCGTCAGGGCCACGTTGGCGCGCGCGGCGACGGCGCCGGGGGTGGCCACCTCGATGCGCAGGCCGCGCGGCGTGACGAGGAAGCGGCGGTCGCCCTCCTCGCGCCATTCGAGCGCGACGGCGTCGATCGGGCCGTCGTCGTCCATCGCCGGCAGCGCGCGCAGGAAATCGGCCGACAGGAAGTCGGACTTGGCGAGCTTCCACTCGACGCCCGGAACGCGCTCGGCGACCAGCTCCGCGACGGCGGCGTAGAAGGGCAGCATGTATCTGGCGAGGTAGTCGCGGCTGCCGGGATAGAGGCCGACGACGAAGCCGCCATTGCGCGAGGGCTGGCGGTCGGGGCAGCGCAGGCGCGCGGCGTCGACCATCATCTCGCCGATCACGTCGACGTTCATCTCGGCCCGGGGCAGCTTCTCGAAGCCCGAATAGAACACCTTGTCGAAGAACCAGGACAGCGCCGGCGGGCGCTCGACATAGCCGAGCAGCGGCTGGCGCAGCCGGCGCGACAAAAGCACGGAGAAAATCGTGTCGCCGCCGAGGTGGATGACGGCGCCCGGCGCGCCGCGGGAGAGACAGGCCGGCCGCTTGTTGCGCCAGACGAGGTCCATCGTCTCGTCGACCGACATCGAGACGTCGACATAGGGAAGCGACTTGACGACGGCCAGCTCCGAGCCGGCCGAGAAGACGCAGGGCACCGTCGCCACGCAGATGCGGGCCGACGGCATGCGCTGCTTGATGGCGAGCGCCATCGGGTGAAGCCAGCTCGAGACCTCTCCGGGTCCGTTGACCGTCACCACGATCTGCAGGTCGTTGTCGCCCTCAGCCAAATGCCCGTCCATCGCGTCTCGCACCGGCGCGCGGATACGCGCCCGGGGCTGGATTCGCCTTCACATGTGATACTTTTCGGCCGCCCACACAAGCCAGCCGCGATAGTCCCCGACCTTGGCGCCCCAGGCCCTGTTCACCATCGGCTTGTCGATGCCGAACATGTAGCGCTGGAAGGTCGAGGGCTTCTCGGCGAAAAATTCGAGCGGGTCGGCGGCGCCGAACTGCGCGCGGTAGGTCGCGACCATGCGCATCCACGGGCCGCCGGTCACCGGCTCCTGCACCTGTCCGTGCAGCCCCGCCGCGCCCTTCTCGTCCAGCCGGTCGAGGAAACGCAGCGCCAGCGCCGAATAGTAGCCCTTGCCGTAGCCCTGGCGCAGCACGTTGCAATGGTAGTGGCCGGGATAGCGGTCGAGCGGGATCGCGGGATCCTCCTGCCAGCCGTAGCGCAGCAGCCAGTAGAGCATCCGGCGGCTGTTGGGGTCGCGGTAGCGGAAGGTGGCGAGCCGGAAGAAGGCGCGCGCGAGGATCGCCGGCACGATGCGGCGCGCCATGGCGCGGAGGAACACGGTCGAATCGACGCAGCCGAGCAGGTAGCCGATGACCTTGCCGTCCTCCTCGACCACCAGCGCGGATTCCGGCTCCTCGTCGGTGTAGTATTTCGTCCAGTAGTCGGCGAACAGCTCGCCGTCCTCGATGACGGCGGCCGAGCCGCGGTTGCGGTAGGCGGTGCGGCGGCAGATCTCGCGCACGAGCTCCCGGTCCTCCGCGCGGTAGGGGCGGATGAGTCCGGGGCCGACCTGGGCCGTGTCGCCGGCCTGCGCTGCGGAGCGCTCAGCGTGCATAGTTCTTCCCGCCCCATTCGACGCGGCTGTTGCGGCTGAGCGAGACCATCACGCGCAGCCCGATCAGGAAAGCGAGCGGCTCGTATAGCAGCGCCAGCGGCAGGAGCGAAGGCCGGCCGACCCTTGTGAGCGCGAAGGCGCAGAACAGCACGCCCAGCCCGTAGCGGGCGATCGCCAGCCAGGCGAAGACGCCGCCGAGGACCGCGCCGGGCACGGCGAGCACCGGCAGCAGCGCCATCCACACGCCGAGGACGACCGCCAGCGCCGAAAACCCGCCGGAGCTGACGCGCTTGGCCCGCTCGACCAGCACCGACCAGCTCGCGCAGGCGGCGACCTCGACCGGCGCGCGGCGCCCGTAAAGGATGCGCGCGCCGTGGGCATGGAGGGCGCGCGAGAAGGCGAGGTCCTCGGTCAGCGTGAAGCCGATGCGCGAAAAGCCGCCGACGGCGTCGAACAGCTCGCGCCGGAAGGCGAAATTGCCGAACAGCACGCCGCCGGCGAGGCCGGCGCCGTCGAGCAGGCGGCAGAGCGCGAGATAGTAGGAGACGTCGACCGTCTGCCACTGGCCGAGCCAGCCGCGCGCGGCGCGGAAGAAGACCGGGCCGGCGACCGCGTCCGCCCTGCCCTCGCGGATCGGCCGGCTCATTTCGGCCACCCAGTCCGGCCCGACGATGCCGTCGGCGTCGATGGTCAGAACGACGTCGCCCCGCGCCGCGGCCACGCCGAGCGCCAGCGCGTCCTGCCGGGTCGTCAGGCCGCTGCCGGAAGGCGCGTCGACGCGGATCAGGTTCAGGTTCTCCAGCCCCAGAGCGCGCGCGGCCTGCGCCGTGCCGTCGGTCGAGCGGTCGTCGACGAGCACGATCTCGAAGCCGCCCTCCGGCAGGCCGCGCTGCGCCGCGATCGAGCGCAGGCACGGGCCGATGTCGGCCGCCGCGTTGTGGGCGGTGATGAGGACCGTGACGGCGGGAGTGATGGTGGTCATGCCGCGCTCCGTCCGGCCGCCGCTTCGTCGAAGCGGTGCAGGATCGCCTGAGCGATCGCATCGCTGCCGCCCGGCAGGCCCATGCGCTCGCGGCCGGCGGTGGCCATACGCGCGCAGCGGGCGGGATCGGCGAGCAGTCCGGCGACCGCGCCGGCGATGGCGTCCGGCTCGCGCGCCGCGAGCACCGCAGCTCCCCCGAAATACTCCATCTTCATCCTGACGTAGCGCTCGCCCTGGACGCCCGACGACGGGACGGTGACGAGCGGGATGCCCAGCCCGATCGCCTGCTCGTTGGCGGTGCCGGCCATGCCGACGACGACGCGCGACAGGCGCAGCACGTCGGGGAAACGGCCCTTGGCGACCAGCACCTGCATGCCGGCCGGATGCTCCAGCCGCATCACGACACCCTCCCGCGCGCCGGCGGACGCGACGCGCCATCCGGCAAGGCGCGGGTCGGTCCCGAAGGCAGCGGCGAAGGCTTGCGGGTCGAACTCGGACCGTGCGGCGAAAACGAAGCGCAGGCGGGCGGGGTCGGGAATGTGGCGCGGCGCGGCGCCGGCCGCGGCGATCAGGTCGAGCATGTTGGTCTCGGCGTCGGCGCGCGTGCCGGCGAGCAGGCCGACGACCGTCTCGCCCTCGCCGATGCCCAGCCGGTCGCCGGTACCCTCCAGCCCGTCCATCATCGGGTTGCCGAGATAGCGGCAGGCCACGCCCGCCCGCTCCAGCTCGCCCGCCGTCAGCGGGTCGCGCGGGTAAGTCTCGACGCAATGGCGGCACAGCAGCCGCTTCTCCAGCCCCGTATAGCCGTGGCGCGGGCCGTAATAGGCCGACTTGGCGCAGCCGATGAAGACGAAGGGCGTGCGGGCGAGCACGCCCGCGCCGATCGGCACGATGTCGCCGACCGCGACGATCATCCGGTAGCGGCCGCGCATGGCGCGCGCGCCAACCGCCTGCCGCCAGTAGGTGCCGATCCAGCCCGCCTTGAGGTCGCGCGCCATCAGCGCCGGGTCGAGCGTGGCGAAGCCGGCGCTGGGCAGAAGGTTGCGGGCGCCGACCGTCGCGATGCCCCTCGCTGCATAGGCCGCCCCCTCGCCCACCATCGGCCAGCCCTCGACCGCGAGCTGCGGCCGCCGCGCCGCGAGCCGGTCGAGCACGCGCCCTGCGATCACGTCCTCGCCATGGCCGTTGCTGGCGAACAGGATGTCCTTCATGCGCGCCGCGCCCCGGCGCCGGTTCCACCGGCCGCGAGCCAGCGGGCGACGGCCGCGTCGGGCGAGACGGGCTGCCAGCCCCCGCCCTCCAGTCGCGCGCACAGGTCCTTCACCTGCTCCCAGGCGACCGGGTCGCGCACGTCGGCCGGGTGCAACGCCACCCGGAAGGGCCGCGCCGCGGCGAGCAGCCGCGCGATGCGGCCTCTGCGCAGCGCGTGCATGATGCGGTTGCGCAGCTTGCGGTCCCCCTCGTCGAAATTGAGCGCGGGGATCGGCACCGAGACGCCCGAAAACGTCTCCAGGCTGCGGCCCAGCATGCAGGCCTCGAACCCCGCTTCTCCAAGCGCAGTACGCGCGGCCTCGCTCTGCTGCCAGCGCGGCGCGCAGAACCAGCGCGGCCTGACGCCGAGGCTCGCGAAGGCCTCGACGCCGCGGCCGATGCGCTCCGCGGCCTGCCGGCCGTCCAGCCGTGCGAATTCGGAGCGGTTGTCGTGGCCGTAGAGCAGCCAGTTGAGGAAGTCCGGCCCGAGCGAATGGGTCCAGCCGTGCAGCACCTTCTCGCCCGGTAGGCCGGCCAGCCTCGAAAGCAGCGCCGGCGCCGCGCCGATCGGGGCCGCGCCCTGCCAGTCCGGCACGACGAGCAGCGCGGCGACCTCGCGGGCGGCCGCCGGCATCACGCCGAGCATCGCCTCGAGCTCCGGCAGCATGCCCGGATGCACGTCGTGGATCTCGGGAACGTAGAAGCCCGTCCAGCCGTCGCTCTGCGGTCGATTCATCTGATCGCCATCGCTTCCGATGCGGCTCCGCGCCGCGCATCAGGTCCGGGCCGCTCCCGCCGCCCGGCCGCAGCCTGCCGGACAGGCCGGGCCGTAGCGTCACAGCGCTGTCCTTGTCAACAAAACCGCCCTTCCCGCGCCTTCCGGCATGCCGCCGCACTTCCCCCGATGGCATGCGGCAGGATAACAAGGCGGCCGCGCAGGCGAGAATCACATGGCGTTTGACGCTTGTCAGGGAACGTGATGTAGGAAGCCATGGTCGAAATCTCGCTCATCATCCCCGCCTACAACGAAGCGGGCATCATCGCCGGCACGGTCGGCCAGCTCGACGCCTTCATGCGCGAGACCATGCCCGGCCGCAGCTTCGAGATCATCGTCGTCGACGACGGCTCGACCGACGGCATGTATGCCCGGCTGGCGGAGCTCGACATGCCCGCACTGCGCGTCGAGCGGCATCCGCGCAACCTCGGCCGCGGCGCCGGCATCCGCACCGGCTTCGCGGCGGCGCGCGGCGCCTATGTGGTGACGCTCGATTCCGACCTCTCCTACGCGCCCGACCACATTCCCCGGCTGCTCGCCCCGCTTGAGGCGGGCAAGGCCGACATCGTGCTCGCCTCGGCCTACCACCCGGACGGCGTGGTGCGGAACGTGCCGTTCGTGCGCGCCAAGCTCTCCTACTACGGCAACAAGGTGCTGAGCGCCGGCGTGCGCGGCCAGCTCCACACGCTCACCTGCATGGTGCGCGCCTACCGCCGCGAGGTGGTGGAGACGCTCGAGCTGGTCAATTCCGGCAAGGACCTGCATCTGGAGATCATCCAGAAGGCCAACATGCTCGGCTACCGGATCGTCGAGATTCCGGCCACGCTCGACTGGCGCGACAAGTCGCGCGCCAAGCGCGTCGGCAAGGGCTGGCGCTTCCCGCTGCTGGCCATGTCGGGCACGATCGCTTCGCACCTCGTCTACAACTACGTGCTGCGGCCGGGCTCGATGCTGATCCTGCCGGTCCTGACGCTGGGCTTCGTCATCGCCGTCGGCGCGGTGACGCTGCTCTACAGCTGGATCGTCAACATCGCCGAACTGGCTAGCCGGGGCTTCCTCTACGCCCTCTACGAAGGCCTGCGCACGACGCTGCTCAATGGCGCGCTGACGCTCACCATCATGGGCGGCGGCGCCTTCTTCCTGTTGATCTTCCTCGCCTTCTACTTCCAGTCGCACCAGAGCAAGAAGCAGTTCGAGGAGCTCTACATCCTGCTCGCCCGCGTCAACGACCGGGTGAAGGCGCTCGAGCGCGCCCGCGACGGCTGATGTGCGGCATCTGCGGCATCCACGGCCCGGACGGCAGGCGCGACGCCGTCGAAGCGATGATCGCGGCGATGGAGCGACGCGGCCCTGACGGCCACGGCCTGTGGGAAGGCGACGGCATCCTGCTCGGCCATCGCCGCCTTGCCATCGTCGACCTCTCCGAGCGCGGCCGCCAGCCGATGCGCTCGGGGGAAATCTCCGTCTCCGTCAACGGCGAGATCTACAACTATCCCGAGCTGCGCGCCGAGCTGGAAGCACAGGGCGCGGCCTTCCGGTCGGACTGCGACATCGAGGCGGCGATCCACGGCTACCGCGCCTGGGGCGTCCGCTCCTTCGCGCGCTACAATGGCATGTTCGCCTTCGCCCTGTGGGACGCGCCGAACCGGCGGCTGTTCCTCGTGCGCGACCGGCTCGGCATCAAGCCGCTCTACTACTGGCAGGACGGCGCGCGCACCTTCTTCGCCTCGGACGTGCAGGCGATCGTCGCCGCCAGCGGCCGCCGTCGCTGGCCGGTCTCGAAGCGCGGTCTCGCGCAATACCTGACCTACGAGAACCGGTTCGGCGCCGAGACGATGTTCGAGGGGATAAGGCTGCTCCTGCCCGGCCATTATCTGGAGATCGACGCCGCGGGCACGCGCGAGCTTCCCTATGCCGGGGTCGCGCCGCCGGCCGCGCGCCTCGCCGACTTCGATGCCGCGGTCGACGGCTTCCGCCGCAATTTTCGCGACGCCGTTTCGCGCCACCTGATGAGCGACGTGCCGGTCGCCTCCTATCTCAGCGCCGGCTTCGACAGCGCGATGGTCACCTCGGTCGCGGCCGAGCTGCTGTCCGGCAACGGCCCGGCCACCTTCACCGGCACGTTCCGCGAGGGCGGCTGGTACGACGAGGCGACGGGCGCCGCGCTGGTCGCCGAGCGGCACGGGCTGCCCAACACCCGCGTCGAGATCGACGCCGCCGCCTTCCGCGACGCCTTCGACGACATGGTGTTCGCGCTGGAGGAGCCGCGCATGGGCACCGGCGCGCTGCCGCAATACCTCGTCGCCCAGAAGGTCGCGCAGACGCACAAGATGATCCTCACCGGCCATGGCGGCGACGAGTTCTTCTCCGGCTATCCGGTGTTCAAGTTCGCGCTGCTGTCGCGGCTGTTGCGCGAAAGCCCCGCCCGCTTCCTGCGGCTGCTCGCGCGGGTGCGCCCCTCGGAAGTGCCGCACATCGCCTATTTCGCGCTGTCGGCGCTGTTGCGGCGGGGCGAGCGGCAGTTCCTGCCGCGGCTGTTCTCCGCGCACGAGCAGGCGGAGGGCCTGCGGCCGGCATTCCGCTCCACGGCAGGCATGAAGATCGACGACGGGGCGAAACCATCAGCCGGCTCAAGCACCTACGAGCGGCTGATCGACCAGTATCTCAACGCCTACCTGCCCGGCCTGCTGATCGTCGAAGACAAGATCTCGATGGCGCACGGGCTGGAATCGCGCACGCCCTTCCTCGACAACGAGCTTCTCGCCTTCGCGCTCTCGATCGACGAGGCGACCAAGCTCGAAGGCGGCGTGCTCAAGGCGGTCACCAAGGCGGCCGCGCGCGGCGTGCTGCCCGACGCACTCTTCGCGATGCCCAAGCGCGGCTTCCCCAATCCGCTGTCGAAATGGCTGCGTGGCGAGCTTTCCGGCTGGATGGAAGCGCGACTGACGGGACCCGGCAGCGCGCTGACGAGCCTGTTCGAGCCCGCCTTCCTCACGCGCACCGTCGCCGCCTACCGCACCTCCTGGCGCCGCCGCTTGCGCCCCCTCGACGAAATCGCCACCCACCGCATCTTCATGCTGCTGAGCCTCGAAAGCTGGCTCAGGCAATATCGGGAGCGGCTGGGTGTGGAGCTCGTCGCGGACGGGGAGCCGGCCGCGGCGCCGCAGATGGAGCCAACCGCATGAGCCTGCGGCTGCTCAAGCCAGAACTGGCGCGCAACGCCTATGCGCGGGAGATTGATGGAATCTGAGCAGCAGAATCCGCAGCCGGCACTTCCCGACGCACGGTGAGCCCGTCGACCAACTCGACCGGCAGTTCCTCTGTCCACGGTTGCTGCAGCTCCATCTCCTGGGGCTGGAAATAGCGCGAGCTTGCCATGTGGTTGGCGATTGCCCGGCGGCATCGCAGCAGTCGTGCGCCCTTTAACCGTGCGGCGACGGACGAGGGAATGCCGAACCGATCCTCGAGCACCACGCGGCCGGCCTCGATCGCAATCCGCCGCCGGCATGAAAGCGGTAGGTGCTGGCGTCCGGAAATCAGCCGGCGCACGACCAGCTTCTTGAACAGGTCGCCGACGAACTGGGAGCGCAGCACGGTCAGGTTGAGCGACCTGAGCAGCAGCAGTTGCAGGGACGACATGTCCTCGTGCAACGCGCGAACGAACCCCGCCTCCAGCGAAATCTCGCTGTCGCCGACGTTTATCTGAGCGCCCGAACCCGCATGACGCATGACCCAGCGGCTGCCGTCGCTGAGCTCCACGAGATAGCCGGAATCCTCGAATGCGAGCCTCGCCTCTTCATCGGACTGGCAATCATGAACGATGACGACACCGCCGAGCCGTGTCGCGACATGGATCGTGCGCGTTGCCGAGCCGGCTTCGACACAGCGACGCGACAGCCCGGCCTCCGGCAGGTCGAACGCGGCAAGCGCGTCATCCGCCGCCATCCGTCCGCGATCACCAAGCACGAGCCGCCGCTCGCGCAACTCGGCGGCGTCGTATGCATCGTCGGCTATCCGCAAGCCGTTCTCGAAGTCGAGCAGCCCCGGGGTCAGCGATCGCCCGACGGCCCATGCTGCATGGACGCGGTCGGCGAGCCTGGCCAACTCCGGGAAACGCAGGGCAAGGCGCTCGAAACCCGACACATATGTCAGCGCCGTCGAGCGGACGCCCAGCATGGGATGAAAGGAGCCGTCGGGCATCGTCATGCGGTCGAGGAAGCCGCCCGCCCGCCCGAGGACCGACCACACCTGTTCGTCGCCGGTCTGCTCCGCCACGCGCGAGAGAAACGCGATGCACCGGCTCTGATACCCCGCGTCTGCGCCGTCATACTCGCGGAACCAGCCCTCGCGGCCGTTGAACAGCGCCAGCGTCCGGTCGAGGTAGCGGCGTCCGCCGGCCTGCGCCGCCTCGTTCGCGAAAGTCTCGCCGTAATTGATCAGTTCCCAGGCGTAGTGCGCGAAATGGTTGGCGATCTCGCCGTGCTTCTCGTCCGACCGGAGGGCATAGTCTACTGCCCGCGCCATCACCCCTTCCAGATCCAGGCGAGACGGCTGCGACAGCAGCGGCGACCGCCACAGGAAGATCAGCGACGACAGGATGTCGTGCACCACGCCGGGCGCCTTCTCGTAGGGATAGATCTGGTCGAAGCTGCCGTCGGTGCGCTGTATCCGCCGCATGAAGGAGACGTAGGCGTCGAGCAGCGGCGGCAACGATCTCGTCTCGCCCGTATGGTCTGCAAGACGCAGAATGAGCGCTATTGCCTGCTGCAGGGCAGCGTCGGGCAGATCCTTCTTCTTCCACCCCCAGTACTGCCGGTCGAAGCAGCCATAGGAGGGGGCCGATGGCTCACGATGCCACTGCGTGAACGCATAGCGCGAATAGGCGATTGCCTCCGCGAGATATGAATTTCCGACGGCAGCCAACGGCAATCCTATCCAAAGTAGCGAACGAGCGGTGCCAACAACGCCCGCGAAGCCGCGATCGGCATCGCTCGCACGATGCTTCTTGCGAGGTCGAAGCGGTGCGAGGAACTGTCGGTGTCGGCCGGATCGCCTTTGCCGAGATAATAGAACGGGATCAACTGCTGGCTGGCCTGCCACTTCCGCTTGAAGCGAAGCAGCCCTTCCTGATCGGGCGAATCAGCCCCGAAATCGAAGGCAAGCTGTCCCGCCTCAATGAGCGCTCCATAGAGGTTGTAGAGCATGAAGTCGTTCGGCCGGGTCGAGCGCTCGACCGGGTCCGAGGCCGAATAGGCGTAGATGGAGACGTGCCGGTCGTTGAGCACGATGGTGGCTGCAACGTTCTTTCCCGCAGCATTCGTCACGACATAGAGACGAAGCAGGCCGCGGGGAGCGAGCGATGCGATCATCGCTTCGAAGAACCGCTGCGAAAAAGCAGGCACCCCGAGGCTGTGTTGTGAGGCCGAATAGACACGATGCCATCTGGCGACGGCGTCGGGCCTGTCGGTCATATCATCGAAACGGAGGCCCGCCTCGATGCCCTGGCGGACCGCCCGCATCTTGTCGCGAAGGGCCTTCTGCAAGGTACGGTTGGCGATCTCCGCCAGGTCGACTCGCGAATGAAGCCAGTGATCGACCCTGCGCAGACCGGTGTCGCGCAGCGCGTCCTCAGGATAAGGAACGAGAGTCTTGAGCTCCAGACCGGCCCCTCCCAAGCGCCCGAGCATGGTGGTCGCTGCGTCGACCAAGGCGCGAAAGCTTTCCGTGTCGTCGGCGACCACGCCGCCGCGATCCCGGAATGGCACCGAAACCAATCGGGGGCGCCCGAAGAGAGAGGGAACGCGGAAAAGCGGCAATATCCCGGTGACCGCTCCGTCGCCGGCTTCGGCGACCAGATAGTAGCTCCTGTAGCCCAGTGCGCGTCCGAATATTTCGCGCCAGGCGATGTCGTGATAAATCGTCGCATTGGGATTGTGCGCGACGTAATCCTGCCACTTCCGGATGCTTTGCGCGTCATCGCCGAGCAACGAGACGCCATTAGCTTTCGGCCGGGCAAGGACGGTCGGCATTGGCGGGCGGATTCCTCGTCAGCTTTCCTTGGCGTGCGCGCCGTCGCAAAGGGCGGTCGACTTCCTTCGCGCTTGCTTGTAAACGGGATGCCAACAGGCCACAACAGGGCTAGCTTATGCTTTATGAGATGAAGAAGGCCGTACAGGCCTTCCACCGACCCGGCATCGACACCTCGCCGTGGCGGATGGTGCGGAACGTCGCGCCCTATTATCTGCCGGGCGAACTCAAGGTCTCATCGCCGCTGACGATCTATTGGTCGATCAACAGCGTCTGCAACCTGCGCTGCAAGATGTGCGACGTCGGCATGTTCAACGAAGAGGGCATGTTCTTCAAGAACCTGCGTATCGACCGCAAGCTGCATGAGGTCGACATCGAGGTCTTCAAGCGGGTGGTCGACGAGGTCAAGGACGACAAGCCTTTCATGGCGCTCAATTCGACCGAGCCGCTCATGTATAAGCCGCTGGCCGAGGCCATCGCCTACTGCACCGAGAACGGCCTGAAGACGGGCGTGACCACCGGCGCCTATACGCTGCCGCGTCAGGCCCAGGCGCTCGCCGAGGCGGGCCTTTCGCGCCTTTCGGTGAGCATGGATGGCCCGCCCGACATCCACAACCACATCCGGGGACGCAAGGACAGCTTCGAGCAGGCCTATGCAGGGGTCGAAGCGTTCGCGGCCGCATCACGCAAGCTGGGACGCCGGCCGGAAATCTATCTCAACTGCACGATCACCAACATGAACCATCACAGGCTGGTGGATTTCTACAAGGCGATCGAGCCGCTGCCGGTAAACACGATCAACTTCACCTACATGTGGTTCATCGACCCGGAGACGGCGGCCGAGCAGAACGCCCTCTACGGCGACCGCTATGCAGTCAGCCCGAGCTGCTACAGCGAGTGGATCGACCCTCATGCCGTCGACATCGACCTGCTCTACGATCAGATCCAGCAGCTCAAGGACAAGCCGAAGGTCCATTTCTCCCCTCTGTTCACGAGGGAAGAGCTCGAGCGCTACTTCCACAGCCCGAACGAGTTCGTGAACCCGGCCGGCCGCTGCCTCGCAAGCTGGTTCTTCCTTCAGGTCCTCGCCGACGGCGGCGTCATCGTCTACACCCGGTGTCATTCCAAGCCCGTCGGCAACATAAACGACCAGTCCATCGCCGAAATCTGGAACGGCGACGAGATGAAGGGCTGGCGGCGTTTCATCCAGAACGCCGGCAAGATGCCGATGTGCAAGCGTTGCGATCTCGCTTACTAGCAATCGCATGTGGGATGCCGTCCGCGACCTAGAAATCTGGGAAACCATCGCCCAGGAGGCCCACGCGCGGCACTCCCGGCAAACGGGCACCTATGTCCGGCTGCTCACGAATGTCGAAGACTACGCCCACAGGCTGATCGCCGACAGCGCGCGCGGCACCAGGCGGGTGCTCGAAATCGGCATCGGCGGCGGCGAACACTTGGTCTACCGCCACCCCGACACCGGCACTGAACGCTATGTCGGCCTCGATCTCAGTCCGGAATATGCCGAGATCTGCAGGCAGAAGTTCGGCGTCGAGGTCGTGTGCGCCGACGCGGCCGACATGCCGTTCGAGAACGCCAGCTTCGACTGTGTATTGGCGAACTCGATTCTCGAGCATGTGGAACAGCTCGACCGCGTGCTCGACGAGGTGGAGCGCGTTCTTGCACCCGGCGGCCGCTTTCTGGTCATCGTCCCCACTAACGGAAGCCTGGCGGTCGGGACCTTCAAGACGTTGATGACCTATCCGACGATGCGCCGGCGCGGGATCAAGCGGCCCGACCTCGTGTGGAACCATCTCAACGTCAATAATTTCAAGCGGGTGCAGAGCCAGGTTCTGCGCCGCTTCCCGACTGCCCGTCAGGTCGCCGTGCCTGTTCGCCTGCTGCCTTGGCAATTGTCGCCTCTGTGGGCGTTTCTGTGCGAAAAGGCCCGATAGGGGCGCAGCCGGCCATCGTCGAGAGATTCGCTTGGAGAAGCGACAACTCGGCAGATGGCGAGTCGCCCGGGCGAGGACTGGCAAAACGATGAACGGGCTCCCGCAGACGCCACCTCCGGGGAAGGAACGGCCCGACGGCAGCCGGCCGATGCTTGCCGTCCTCTTCCTGCGGGCAGCAGTGGTGCTGGCGCTCGCCGTTGCGGCCTTCATTGCGTTCGGCAGCGGATGGCCCGCGGAGTTAGACGCGGGGCGCATCGCACCGGCGGTGGCTGCCGCATTCGTGCTGATGCTGGGTACGGTTCTGATCGCTGGCTGGCGCCTTGCGGTGCTGGCCGGGACATCGGTTTCTGTTGCGGACGGCATAGCCGTCAACATGGTCGCCCAGCTTGTCGTGCTGCTGGTGCCCAGCCGCCTTTCCGAGGCGGCCAAGCCTCTCGGGCTCAACCTGCGATGCGGCCTGCCGGTTGCCAGCGGGTTTGCCGTTCTCGTCGTCGAGCGCCTGCTCGACACGATCTTCCTGGCGATGCTCGCGCTATGTTCGGTGGCAGTTGCTGCGGGACCCTACGCCGGATCGCTGAAATCGAGTGCGATCGTCCTGGGCGGACTCGGCCTTGTCGGCGTGGCTGGCCTGATGCTGGTCGCCCGGCGGCCCGGCATCGTGGTCAAGGTGGCCACCATGACGGGCTCGCCATGGATCAAGCGTCAGGCCCTGCAGATGGCCGATGCGCTTTCGCAGTTCGCCACACTTCGCGTCGCTGCGCTGGCGATCGCACTTTCAGCACTGTCGTGGCTGCTGTCCTACATGATCTTCCTTGCCGTGATCGGGATCATGGGCATAGGGGGCCTCGACGCCGGCGATATCCTGGTCGTGTTCGTGGCAAGCACGCTCGGACTGGTGATCTCGGTGGCGCCTGGCGGCCTGGGAACGTTCGAGGCTGCCGCCGTGCTCGCGCTGGGTGCATTCGGCGTACCCATCACCACTGCCGTAGCGACCGCACTGCTGCTGCGGCTCTGTCTTGCCTTGCCGATCATTGCCGGTGGCGCCTGGGTCCTCTCGGCCGGAGGCGAGAGCCTGTGGACCTTGATGCGGCGGTTGAAGCAACCAGGTGCGGCGCCATGACGGATGCCAGCAAGGCGGCAGCGCGCAGGGCATGGGTGCTCGCCTGCGGTGCCCGCTACTGGCCAGATGGCGTTGCGCGGATTGCGGTGCTTCCCCTGCCCGAAGCGCCGATTTCGGGCGACGCCGGTGCGCTGTTGCAAGTTGCCCTTCCCGGCTGGGCGGCCGACATCGGAGTGAACGGCGCCCTTCTCGCTTATTCCAGCGCCATGATCGCGGGCGAAGCTCCTGAGTCATGGCGACGATGCGACTGGATCGCAACCGCCTGGCACATGCTGGCCGGCAGCCTAGAGCGGACCTTCGAAGCGCAGCACGGCCCGGCGCTCTCCTACGCGTTTCGGCTGCCCGCCGACATGCAGCCCCTGTTCGAGCAGGCATGGGTCAACCGTATCTTCCTGTTCCTGCGTCGTTGGGCAGCGCGCGAGAGCGGGTTGCCGGAGGAGGCTTTGTTCGGGCCACTGCCGGCCGCTTCGATCATCCTCACTCACGACGTCGACGCGATCCGGCTGACGCCGGAAATCCGGGCCAAGCAGACGGCCTTCCAGCTCGCCAATGCCGTGCGCGCCGTGCTCGGTGACCGGTTCGGGACCGCCCGCAACCGGCTCCGAGACGCGAGCCGCTTCGCCTTCGGCGCCGGAGACCTGCGCACGCTGGAGCGCGTGCGCGACATGGAGCGCGCGGCCGGCCTGCGCAGCACCCTTCACTTCTATGGCGGCAAGCCGGGACTGCGGCGCGGCTCGCCGCGTCGGCTGCTGATCGACCCCGCCTATGACATCAGCTCGCCGTATATGCGCGAGCAGCTCGCCGCCTTGCGCGACGGCGGATGGACAGTCGGCCTGCACCAGTCATTCGAGGCATGGGTAGACCCGGCGCAGATGGCTGCCGAGCGCGAGCGCGTGGCTGAAGCCGCCCGAACCGGGATCACGCATTGCCGCCAGCACTGGCTGCATTTCTCGTGGGCATCGACATGGGCGGCGCAGGCGGCGGCGGGGCTCTCCTGCGATTCGACGCTTGGCTTCAACGACCGGGCGGGCTTCCGGGCTGGGCATGCGCTGCGCATCCGTCCCTGGGATTTTAGTGGCGAAGCGCCGATCGGCATCGAGGCCGTCCCGATGCTCTTCATGGACTCGCACTTCTACGACTATGCGGGTGCGGATGCGCCACCCGTAGCCACCGAAATGAAGCGATGGCTCAACGAGGTGTGGTTCGTCGGCGGTGAGGTCACTGTCAACTGGCACACCCACACCATCACGGATGCCTATGGATGGGGTGAAGGCTACGAGGATCTGCTGGGCTTGCTCGGCTGAAGGTCCCGCCCATAAACGTCATCGAAGCGGACGATGTCGTCCTCTTCGAGATATTCGCCCGTCTGGACCTCGATCAGGATCAGCGGCTGCGGCTCCCCGTTCTCGAGCCGATGGCGCGTGCCGGCCGGGATGTAGGTCGACTGATCCGGGTCGAGGCTGAACTCGCGCTCGCCGTTGACCACCCGCGCGCGCCCGGCAACCACCACCCAGTGCTCGCTGCGGTGATAGTGCATCTGCAGGCTCAGGCGGCCGCCCGGCCGGACCTCGATCCGCTTGATCTTGAAGCGGGGGCCCGTCTCCAGCACCGTATAGGTCCCCCACGGCCGGTGGACCTTGCGGTGCTCGCGATGCGCCGGATGGTTCTCCGCCTTCAGGCGCGCCGAAATGGTCTTCACATCCTGGACGCGGTGGCGTGACGCCACCAGCAGCGCGTCGGCCGTGTCGACGATGACGAGATCCTCGACGCCCAGCGTCGTCACCAGCCTGTCGGCGGAATGGATGAAGCTGTTGCGGGTATCGACGGTCACGGCGGGGCCGATCGCGGCGTTGCCGCCGGCGTCGCGCGGCGACAGCGCGGCGAATGCGGTCCACGAGCCGATGTCGCTCCAGCCGATGTCGCAGCGTATGACGGCAAGGTTCCGAGCCTTCTCCAGCACCGCATAGTCGATCGACTGCTTGCGCACCGTCGCGAAGATGTCCTTCGGCAATTCAACCTGCACGGTCGCCGTGGATTCGTCGACCATGCGGCGCGCCGCCGCGAGGCTCGCCCTGCAGCCGGACAGGATGTCCGGGCAATGCCGTTCCATCAGCTCGACCATGCGCCCGGCCGCGCAGAAGAACATGCCCGAATTCCACAGGAAGCGGCCGCTTTCGAGGAAGCGGCGCGCGGTCGCGGCGTCCGGCTTCTCGACGAAACGCACGACGTCGGCGCCATCCGCCTCGATATAGCCGTAGCCGGTTTCCGGCGCGTCCGGCACGATGCCGAGGGTGACGAGGCGGCCGGTCCGGGCGATCGCGACGGCGGAAGAGACCGCCGCGACGAAGGCATCGAGGCGCGCGATCGTATGGTCGCCCGGAAGGATGCACATGACCTCGTCGGACCCGATCGCCGCCTGGATCTCGAGCGCGGCGACGGCGATCGCCGCCGCCGTGTCGCGCCCCTCCGGCTCGAGCACGAAGCGGTGGCGCAGGCCTTCCAGGCCCAGCTCGGCATAGTGGTCCCTCACCTCGAAGGCCAGCTCGCGATTGGTGATCGTGACGATGTCGCGGGCGCCCTCGAGGGCCGCCGCGCGGCGCAAGGCGTGCTGGATCAAAGAGAAGCCGTCGGCCAACCGGATGAACGGCTTGGGATAGGCCTCGCGCGACAGCGGCCAGAGGCGGGAGCCCGCGCCGCCGCATACGATGACAGGCACTATGCCCAAGCAAACCCTCCGCTCGCGCCAAACGCGCCCCGCCGGGACCAATCCTGCGCGGCCCGAAACCCGGCATAGCCGTCAAGCGGGACCGCGACAAGCTGGAAGGCGCATGTTTGTCCGGCACAGCGGACCGCCTCGACGTAGGACAGACCGGCCGTCGCCACGGCGAATTGCCAAACAGATTCAAGCATCTGCGCGAGTCGGCTGTCCCACGGCGCGATTGCCGGGGCATCATCGCGGCAAAGACAGACGAGGCCGAGATGGAAAACACGCCGATCCTGAAACTGCCGCTGATCATGCCGAGCCAGATGCAGCAATTCGTGACCCACAATGAGGCGCTGACGCTGCTCGACGGGATCACCCAGCTCTCGGTCATCGCGCGGACGCTTGCCGTCGCCCCGGCCGGGGCCTCCGAGGGCGATCGCTACATCGTCGCGGCCGATGCGAGCGGCGAATGGGACGGCTGGGATCTAGCCATCGCCCTGCGGGCGGACGGCGCATGGCGGCAGATCGCGCCGGGAGCGGGTTGGCTCGCCTGGGTACAGGCGGAGAACCTGCTGGTCGCCTGGGACGGCGCGGCATGGACGCCGGTTTCCGGTGCCGGCAGCGACGGCAATTTTCCGACGGTCGGCGTCAACGCGTCGCCGGACAGCACCAATCGGATCGCGATCAAGTCCGACGCGGCGCTGTTCTCGCACGACGACGTCACGCCCGGCAGCGGCGACATCCGCATCAAGGCCAACAAGGCGGCCGCGGGCAAGACGGCGAGCTTCCTTTTCCAGGACAACTGGTCGGGCCGGGCGGAGTTCGGGCTCGCGGGCGACGACGATTTCCACGTCAAGGTCAGCGCCGACGGCTCGAGCTGGAAGGATGCGCTGATCATCAACCGTTCGACGGGTGCGGTGTCGATGCCGTTCACCTCCCTTGGAGGCTCCCTCAGCATTCTCACGGCGGAAGGGACGGCCGGAACCTCGATGCCGTCGAACACCTATGTCGACCAGACGTTCGGCACGACCAGCCGCAACGATTTCGGCAGCGGCGCCTGGAACGGCACGACCTTCACCGCGCCCGCGGCCGGGGTCTACGATTTCAGCGCTGTGCTTGGCGTCGACGGCAATCCGAGTTCGACGTCGATATATTTCTACAAGAACGGCGCGACACAACTCGCCTTCAACGAGATCGTCGGCAACAGCGGTCAGAATACGATTGCCAGCCGGGCTGTTCTGACGCTAGCGACGGGCGACACGGTGAGGGCGCGGATGCGCCACAACGACCCATCCACCCAGCCGGGGCTGGGTAGCGCCGTCTTCAGCATCCTCAGGCTGGGCTAGCGGCCGATCTCGCCCTCTTCCGCCGTATTCCAATGCGGAACATCACGAAGAAGACGGCGACGACGCCTCCAACGAGCCCCGACAGCACGATGCGCTTGGTCACGCCGCCGCCTGGACCTGGCACCGGCACCGTACTGACCTCCTGGGTCCGGAAATTCAGCAGGCAGAATGTGCCGGCCTGAACCTCAGGCATCTCCAGGTAGCGCCGCGCGAGGAACTCCCGGTCGGCCAGCCTGCCGGCAAGCTCGGAGCGGCCAGCCCGGATGATGTTGTCGATGACCGCAAGGTTCTTCTCCTGCCTCGCCTTCAGATCGGCGCCCTGCTGGGCGCACAACCGCTGGAAGGCGGTATAGACCCGCTCGAAATAACCGGGTTCGGCCCCAGGAGCGGCAATGACAATGACGCCGTTGTTGCTGGCTGGGCTGTAAGTCAAGCGATAGGTCCGGTCCGAGGAGGGTAGGCCGACCGTAGCATTCTCCGCACTGGAGAGCCCAAGCTCGCTATCCGCCGAAACGCGACCGAGGAAGTCCGCGACAATCTTGGCGGGATCGCGCCGCAGTGGATCGTCCAGCGAATTCACCGAGAAAGCGATCTGGCTACGGGGGGCAGGGGGAGGAGCCGAGACCGGGGCCTTCAGCCACTGGGGCAAGAGACTCAGCACTCCCAGCAGAAGAAACACGGCGACGATACCGAGGAATGGCCATCTCGCGACCCACACCTCATAGAGGAAATCGAAGAAATCGATGCCTGCCTCGTTCGTGTCGCCCTGCATCAATCCCCCCTGATCATCTACTTTACGAGTACACGGATACCTTCCGTCCGAGCAGGCGCTCGACGAAGCGCTGACTGCGCTTGGCGAGCTTCTGCCGGGATTCCCATGTCGGAAAATCCGTATGGTGGCGGTTCTCGCCGGAGACCAGCGCATCAAATTCAGCGCGCGAGATCCTCAGCTTCTTGCAGAAGTAGGCGACGTCCGCCTCGAGCTCGCGCGGCTCGTAAAGCGGCTCTTGGAGCTTGGCCAAGGCCTCCTCCCGCGTCATCTGGCCCGAGACGATCAGGCTCGAATAATGCGGCAGTCGCTTGTCGTAACCGAATTTGGTCGGAAGGTAATAGTTCTGGAACAGCTTCGTGAATAGCGACTCGCCATGCTTGCGATCGTAAGGCTTGTAGCCGAAGCCGTGCTCCATCTCGCGGATGGCATCCGCCTTGACATAGGGCATGTAGTTGAGCGGCCGCACGGTCCGCATCTTCTTAACAAATGGATACCAGAAGTAATAATTGAAGAAGCTGATCGTGGAATAGCTCTTCAGCGGACGCTGCCCGTATTTGCGATGGATCGCCTTCAGATTGATGACGTCCATAGCGCTGCCATGCCAAGAGGAAGGAAAGATCCCCTCGGTTGCCAAGTTGCCGCCGGAGAAGATGGTGCGGATGCCGTTCTTCGTCGCGAAATTGTAGAGGCTGGCGAAGAAGACGTGATCCTGCGGAACGTCCTGGTTGGGGATGCCGGCGCGCAGGAACGCCAGGTGCAGGTCTCGCATCTCCTCCCAGTCGACGACATGGGTATGCAGGTCGTAGCCGCAGTGCTTAACCACGCGCTCGATGTTGGCGACCGCGAGTTCGCTGTTCCAGCCGGCATCCACATGGACGACGAGGGGCCGCAGCCCCCAGTCCTTCATCTTGAGTGCGAGATACGTGCTGTCGGCGCCACCGGAAAGACCCAAGATGGAATCATATTCCTTGCCCTCGCCTTCCGCCTTCACGCGCGCCAGCATCGCCTCCAGCCGCCGTGCGCCCTCGTCGTTCGGAAACCATTCGGTCCCGACGAGGCGGTCGAACCCGTGACAGTGGTTGCACACGCCATCAGCGTCGAAGCTGATCTCGGGGTCCGTCGTGTCCATCACACAGCGCGTACAGCGCTGGTAGTGTCGGGCGTCCATTCGACAATCCTAGGTGGGGAGCGTCCTGTTTCTCGGCGACGGATATGAAAACAGTATGATCAATGCAAGGCAAAGACCAATGCCTGACGTGAGAAGTGCTGCCGTGTAGGATTGTTCGGAAACGAGGAGACCGTACAATCCTGCAACCGCAATGAATTCCGGCATCCGCGTATGTTCGAATAGAGCGTCGACGACGACAAGGAACGCACAGACAACCGCGATTGACAATGCGTATCCCACGAGGCCGCCACGCAGCAGCGCGTGAAAGAACCCGTTTGTATCGGCGTTGGTGGCAGGGTTGTGCAGATAGGTATCTCCGATCAGGAAGGTCCAGTCCGCGTAGCCCTGAAGGTCCGCACCGAACAGTTTCTGATACAGATCGAGGCCCAGGAAGTGGTCCAGATAGTAGCTCTGGACCTCGGGCTGAACCATGACGACGCGTCGAATCACGTAGTCCGCAACGGTCGAATAGCTGCCGTCCGAGACCTGGATAGCGGTGACCGCCAAGATGAGGAGAAGGCAGAATATCCCGATGAGGACCAGCGCGCGCGCCAGGAGCGGAATCCCGATCACGAGTCCGATGCCGAACAACGCGCCGATGGCGACGAAAGGTCCCTTCAGCCCGAGCAGCCAGAACATCAGCACAGCAAAGGCGAGAGCGACGGAAAGCAACAGCGGAGAGCGGCGCCAGCCAGCCATGAAGGCCAGAAGCGGTGCGATCCCGTTGATCGACATTGGAATGAGATAAGAGGCGATGATGCTGCCGCTCAACGCCTCACGTCCGGCCAGCCGCCTGTCGTAGACATTGTCTATGCCGAAGCTGCCGTGCCCGAGATTGGATACCGCCGCAACCGTCCCCAGTATGAGCACGCCGGCGAGGGGCAGATAAAGGTAGGAGGGGCGGAACAGATAGACCGGGATTATGAAATCGCGAGCGCTCGGACCGGCAATCCGGATACAGACCTTGATGGCCAGAGCCGGCAGATAGAGCAGGACCATCATCAGGACCGCCGCCTGCACGGAAAGCAGCCCCGTCGCGCCCCAGAGCGCGCCACCCCACGGTAGGCAAATCACTACGTAGAAAAGCAGGAAAAGATCGGAAGGGCGCCCCACGCGTCTCGGCAGCACCGTTGTGGCGAGCGCGATCCAGACAAAGAACAGCCCGCACCAGGCCAGATCCACCTCGATGAGAACCATGCCCATATAGGCATTCAGCGGCTGGAGAGACCAATTATAGATTGCCAGCGCGAGCAGTGCTGCAAGCGGCAGGGTGATTATGCGGAAATCCATCACGTCAGATGCCCGACAGTTCGTCCGGGTTGTAGTTGATCAGCACGGCGCGATGCTTGCCGTGGAAGACAAACATGCTGCCGGCAGCAACCGCGGAGGCACCCCCCTCCCGAATAGCCTGAGACAAATGGTCGACTGTCCCTGCGCCGCCGCAGGCCACCACCGGAACGTCCACGCTGTCGGCGATGCGCCGTATCAGCTTCAGGTCGAAGCCCGCCATCGTGCCGTCGGCATCGACGTCGTTCAGGAATATCTCGCCGGCACCAGCGGCGACGAGCGCGCGGCAGTGCTCCTCCAGCTTCAGAGACGTCTCGACAGTCGCCGATTTCGCCATGATGCGATAGCCTTTCAGCATGGTGCGACGCACGTCGATCGCGCCGACGACGGCCTGGCTTCCGAACGCTGCGGCGGCATCGCCGATCACCTGCATGGAACCGAGAGCGGCGGTCGAGTTGACCACCACCTTCTCGACTCCCGAACGGATAAGCCGCTTCACTTGCGCGAGACTGGTGATGCCGCCGCCATAGCCGATCGGCATCAGGCATTCGCCGGCGATCTCCTCGATCAGTTCGTAGTGCGGCTCCCTGCCCTCCTTCGAGGCGTCGATGTCGAGGATGACGAGTTCGTCCGCCTCCTTCTCGCTGAAGATGCGCACGGCATTGACCGGGTCGCCGACATAGACGGCATCCTTGAACTTCCTCGTCTTGACGAGGCCGTGGCCGCGCAGGAGCAGGCAGGGGATGACGCGGGGGCGGTACATCAGAGCGCGCCCTCCGCGAAGTTGAGCAGGAACTGCTTGCCGAAACGGTGGCTCTTTTCCGGATGGAACTGGACGCCGGCGATGTTGCCCTTGCCGACCGCGGCGGCGAACGGCAGCCCGTATTCGCAGCCGAGTAGCGTCGTCACGGAAGCCGCCGGATCGAGATAATAGCTGTGCACGAAATAGAAGCGGGCATCCTCGCCCAGTCCGCGCACCAGCGGATGCCCGGGTTGCGGCCGGGTCACCTGGTTCCAGCCCATGTGGGGGACGCGCAGCCCCTCCCGCTTGGGGAAACGGCGCACCTTCATGTCAAACCAGCCGAGCCCCGGCTCGGAGCCCTCCTCGCTCGACGTGCCGAGCATCTGCGCGCCGACGCAGATGCCGAGCAGCGGCGTGCCCTCCTCGAACACCCTGCGCTCGATCAGCGGCACGAGGCCGGTCGCGCGGATATTCCTCATGCAGGTGTCGAAATGGCCGTTGCCCGGCAGGATCAGCTTGTCGGCGGCCGCGATCGTCTCCGGATCGGCGGTGATGACGCTGTCGAAGCCGATCCGCCGCAGCATGTTCGAGACGGCGGCGAGGTTGCCGATGTCATAGTCGACGATGGCGATCATGGCTGTCCCATTCCATGCAGTGGTGCCGCCGTCTAGCACCAATCCAACACATCTTGTATCGGCGATTCGCCCTGCAGACCTTTGCAATCCTACATCAACCGCCCACGGTTACCGCTCAATCCCCCGCGTCTGGACGCTTGAAAGAAACTACACAATGCCCTAACGACCGCGATGAAATCCGAGCGCACCATGCGCGCGCAACTCGATCGGCAGTTCGGGTAAAGTTCGTCTTCAATCAATGCGAAAAGTGTGATGGTGAAAGCGAAATGAGCCAGATCGAGCGACTTTTTCATCGGTTCATGCGCCATCTGCGCACGGCTCGCGGGGCGGAATACCGCGCGGTTGAAGATTTCATGTCTGAATGCTCGTCGATCCTCGATGTCGGGTGCGGCACGGGGACGTTCGTCGAGCGGGATTCCGCACGGCGCGTCGGCGTCGATCTGAATCCCGAGAATGTAGATTACTGCCTGTCCCGCGGTCTCGACGTTAAAGTCGGCTCGTCCGAGAAGTTGCCGTTCGCCGATAGTTCATTCGATGGCATCTTCTGCAGTCATGTCTTCCAGGTGTTCTCCCCAGACCAGGCGGCGGCTACGATCAAGGAATTCGGCCGCGTGGTGAAACCTGGCGGCATCGTCGTCATTTCGACGCTCAACAATTTCCGCAATTTCTTTCAGCATCCCGAAAACAGCCGTCCTTACCCACCCGACGCTTTGCTTCGCTACTTCCAGACGCAACATGGCTCGACGTCTCCGATGTGGCCAGGAATGCCCGCGATGAAGCAAGACGGAATCTGGCTTCGCCGCCCTCCTCTGCTGCGGCTGCGCTCCGCTACGAAGCCCGGCCTCGACCGGATGTTCGCAGGACTGAACCAGATTCAGTATGGTCTGTATCTCGTGAAGCCCCTCAGCTTCGATTCCTATGTCATCAAGCTCCGCAAGGTTGAGGACGCCGCTGCCGTGCGAAAAGCTCACTAGCTACGCCGGGCCTCCCGAAATGTGCCGTCCCTTTGCGAACCAACGGCCTTGAAGCTGCTTTCCCGCCTCGCCAGCACATCCGGGCCGTTCGTCAGGAACGTCGCCAAGCTGGCAGGCGGTTCGGCCGCGGCTCAGGTCATCGGATTGGCCGCAACCCCGTTTCTGAGTCGCCTCTATACACCGGTCGATTTCGGCATTCTGGGTTCGTTTCTCGCAGTGGCAGGAACCGTCGCCGCCATTTCGAGCCTAGTCTATGAGTATGCGATCCCGCTGCCACGGCTCGACAGGGACAGCAAGCTTCTGGTCAGCGCCACCCTGGCGATGAACGTAGTTGCCTCCGTGCTGTGCACGGCAATTCTGCTGATCCTACTGACGACCGGTGAAGTGGCGGCCGCGGCCAATCTGGAGCCGCTTGCCCAACATCTCTGGCTACTGCCGATCACGGTGCTTTTTGCCGGCGCATACAGGATTTCCAATTTCTGGGCGGTGCGGCAGAAACAGTTTTCCCGTGTGGCTACCACGAGGATGCTGCAGATCACGGCGATGGTCGGTGTCCAGGCAGTTGGCGGCCTGGTTGGAGGGCAGGCGATCTGGCTGATCGCCGGCTATGTCGCCTCCCAATCGATTGGCACCATCTCGCTCCTCGGTGGATGGAGGGGTGCGCTGTCATTCTTCAATGCAAGCCCTTTGTCCAGAAGGACGCGCGCCTTGCTGAAGCGCTATGCTTGGTTTCCCAAGTATGATGGTCCGGCCACGCTTATCGACGTAGCTTCCGCGACGCTGCCGTCGCTTCTATTTCTTCCACTGTTCGGCCCCGCGGCGACCGGCGCCTATTTTATGGCTGAGCGCGTCGTCAGCGGTCCGCTCAGCTACCTCAGTCTGGCAATCGGACAGGTTCTCTATGGAGACGTCCGGCATCTGGTCACCGACGGCAGGCTTTTCCCGACCGTTCGACGGATCGCTCTGACACTGGGCGTCCTTACGCTGCCGCCAGTTGTGATAGTCGTTTTTTGGGGCCCGAGCATCTTCGCTCTGGTGTTCGGCGAGTCTTGGCGAGAGGCCGGCCGGTATGCTGCGTGGCTCGCGCCAGCATTCTACGTGAACAGCATCTACCCGGCGATTGCTCCCGCCTTGTCTGCGACGTTCGGACAGCGCAAGCGGCTGATCATCCACACCATCAAATTTGCTGCAGGGGGCTCCGCGATCGCGATCGGCTATTTGTTGCAGGATGTGATGATCGCGATCTCGCTTCTTTCGATTTCCTACATCGTCATCTATGCAGCGACCATCGCCACGATATTCGTACACTCGTCCAGGCACGACGCCATGGTCGAGGCCTCCAAGAACAGTTCAGAGAAACCATAGGACCTCCAGGCTTTCGTGGTGCCGCGCGATCCGGCACCCAGCTTGACACCATGTCCAGGAATCCTAAGACGGCGGCGAATTGCCGAAACCAGATTGATGCGAGGCTACATGCCGGACGGCAGAGTGAATCGTTTTGGGATCCATGTGCGCGACAATCTCGCGGCCTGGACTTGGGGAGTGCTGGCCGCGCTGATTTGCTTCGGAATCTCCTATTTCGTCGTGAGGCACGCCGACATCGAGGCGGCAGTGAGAGGCTTCAGCCCCATTTCCATGCTGCATCCCGTCACGACGGGCCCGAACTTCGGCCAAGACTTTCCCAATGGTGACCTCGAGCTGCAAAGATCGCTGCTCGGCCGCGCTTATCGCCTTGTCGGCAGCGTCTTTCCCTCTTCCGATACCATTGTCCTGACGGTGATGATCGTGTTGGAGGCGGGCATCCTTCTCGCCAGTGCAGCCATACTATGCCGCCGGCTCAATCCCGATTTGCCAGCATGGACGGCGATCGGCGGAGGCGTCCTGCTCGCTTCGGGCACGATCGTAAGCTGCGATCTGGCGCGGTGGTTTCATCCCTCTTACGGGTACGTCTACAACATCGCTTACGCAGCGGGCTTCCTCGCCGTGGCAGCCACGCTTCGTCGGCGGTTGGTTTGGGCAGGTTTGCTGGTCGGGTTGGCGGCGACCTTCCACCCGATCATCGCGTTTTTCTTCGGCCTCGCAGTCGGCTCGATGGTGCTCTGGCGTTGGCGGGAGTATTCGCTGGCATCGGCCTTGCTCGGCGGAGCGGTAGCCGTTCTCGTCGCTGCGGCTTGGTATCTCGTGGCTTTTCGGGATGCCGGCATCGCGGCCGGGGACATCAATCACGCCCGCTTCGCGTCAGTGACTCACCTCATGAGCTTCCACTGGCATCCGGTCGATATGGGCGTTTTCGGGAAGCGCGCTTGGGAAACACTTCTGCCGCTTCTCGCAGCCGTCATCGTTTTCGCCGCCAATTTGCGGCTAGCGAAACCCGAAACGTCCACGGGTGATCAACAGATCTTGGTGGCGGTAGCCTTGCTCATGGCGGTATCGCTCGTCGGCGTCTGGATATCGATGCAATCGACAAGCCCGCTGTTGATCAAGCTGGCCCTGCACCGAGCCAGCCTCATTGCGCTCATGCTCATGGCGGCACTGTCGGTGCCAAGAATGCTCGAACAGGTTCGCACAGGGAATTTCCTGCTTGCGGTTGCCGCAGGCGTTCTGTTGCTGCTCCCATATTGGCGCACCAACGCCATGCCGATCCTTGGCGGAATAGGTTTCGGCGTGCTGGTGCTTCTGATGAGTAAAAGCGGGCAGTCCCAGCTTGATCGCCGATTGACCATCAGCGCCTTGGCTCTCGCCGTGGTCGTATGCGTAGCTCTCTATCTGAATGGATATTTCAGTGCCATCGTGATGGATACGAACATGGCACTGGCTCCGCTCACTGCTCCCTTGTTCGCAATCGCCATCGTGTTGGTCGTGGCCGCCCGCATGTTCTCGTCACCCTTGCCGCTGGCCGCGGCCGTGGCACTGGGCGCGTATTCCTGGGGTCCGGCACTGGATACGATGACACCGCAGCCAATCCGTCATCGCGCCATGGCGTACATGGATGCTCAGCTATGGGCTCGAAACAACACCCCGGAGGGTAGCGTGTTCATGCTGGACCCCACGATGGCCTATGGATGGCGTCTCTATTCGCAACGTCCCTCGTTCGGCGTCATCCGCGAGTGGATTCACTCCGGCTGGATCTATGATACCAATGCGGCAGTCATGGCAGAAGGTTTGCGGAGAGCGGAAGCACTGGGCCTCGATGTGTGGCGATACGCCGATGCAGCCAGATTGGACAACGAGGCCACCTACGCGCAGATGATGCGCGACGCCGAACACCTGTACTATGAGCGTGGCGGGGCGGCATTGCAGGACTTCGCCCGTCAGAATGGTATCGCCTACATGGTGTTCGACAAGGAAAAGAACTACAAATTGCCGGATCTTCCCATCGTGTTCGAGAACGATACGTTCGCGATACTCAAGCCTTGATGCTACTCACGCCGGAGCCAGCGGCCGGTCGCGGCGGGCGACTGCGACGAGGTCGGGTTCGGCGCCGAGGCGCACCAGCTCGCGGCCGACGCCGCGTAGGGCCTTCGGCTTGTCGAGGATGGCGAGGATCGTGAGCCACATCAGTCGGATGTCGAGAAGCACGCCGGCATTCTTCGCATAGAGCAGCCCGAGCCGGCTCTTCCAGGGCCGGATCAGCTTGTCATAGGCGTCGTCCGGATCGGCCATGTCCTTGAGGATGTCGCCCTCGTCGGAAAAGACGATCGAGGCGAGATCGGTGATGCCGGGGCGCACGGCAAGCAGGCCGCGCTCGGCGGGCGTGTACTTCGCCACCTCGCGCAGCGTGTTGGGGCGCGGGCCGACCAGGCTCATGTCGCCCTTCAGCACGTTCCAGAGCTGGGTGATCTCGTCGAGCTTCCAACGGCGGATGAAATGGCCGAGCGGGGTGATGCGGTTGTCGGCGGCACTCGTCGATTCGACGCCGGTGCGGTCGGCGTTGACGACCATCGAGCGCACCTTGACCATGCGGAACGAGCCGCCGCCGCGCGCGGCGCGCTCGGCGATGTAGAAGGGCGAATGCCGATCCTGCCGCCAGACGAGGAAGCGGATGACGGCAAGCACGGGCGAGAGCACGAGAAGGCCCGCGGCGGATGCGACGATGTCCAGGAGCCGCTTCATCCGGCTCAGCCGAACAGCTTCAGCACGCGCTGCCGCACCGTCTCCGCGGTGGGATAGTAGGCGGCCTCCAGCGGCTTGCTGGTCGGCGCCGGCGCGGCCGGCAGGGTGACGCGGGCGAGCGGCGCCTTCAGCCGCGACGGCGCCACGCCCTCGGCCACCAGCGCCAGCAGCTCCGCCGCCAGCCCGCAGGTGCTCCAGCCGCCGTCGACGGCGACGAAGCGGCCGGTACGTGCGGCCGATTCCAGCACCAGCGTCGGGTCGAGCGGGTTTACCTGGCGGATGTCCACCACCTCGGCTTCGATGCCGTCCCCGGCAAGCAGATCGGCCGCCTTGAGCGCCAGCGTCACCGAATAGCTGGCGGCCGCGATGGTCACGTCGCCGCCCTCGCGGCGCACCATAGGACGGATCGCAGCGACGTCGATGTCGGCGGCGGGGGCCAGCTCCTCGGCGAGCTCGTAGCACCAGCGGTCGTCGATATACATGACCGGGTCGGGGCTCTGCGCGGCGGCGATCAGCATGTCGCGCGCGTCTGCCGCGGTCGCCGGCATCAGCACGCGCAGGCCGGGCACGTGCGCATACCAGGAATGCAGCGCCTGGCTGTGCTGGGCGCCCTGCTCGCCGCCGCGGTTGACGATGCCGCGGATGGCGATCGTGGGCGACACCTTGCCGCCCAGCATGTGGCGCCATTTGGCGGCCTGGTTCACGATCTGGTCGGCGGCCAGGATCATGAAGTCCATGCGCGGGTGCACTACGATCGGATGATAGCCGTTGAGCGCGGCGCCGACCGCGGCCCCGGTGGTAGCCAGCTCCGACACCGGCGTGTCGATCACCCGCTCCTTGCCGAACCGCCTGTCGAGGTCCCTCATGGAATTGCCGACATACCACGGGCTCCAAAGGCCCTGGCCGATGGCGAAGCACTTCGGGTCACGTTCCATGGCGTATTCGAAGCCGTGGCGGATCGCGTCCGCATAGCTGACCGCGCTCATGCCGCGCCTCCCGCGTAGACATAGTCGAGCAGCACCCGGTCCTCCGGATAGGCGGAGGCACGCGCGAAAGCGACCGCCTCGTCGACGGCGCGGACGATCTCGGCGTCGATGCCTGCGAAGCGGTCCTGCCCAACACCGCGCGAGGCCGACAGCGCGTCGGTCAGGCGGCGCACCGGGTCGCGGCGCTTCCAGGCGGTGAGCTCGCCGGGGCTGCGGCGCACGCCGACGTCGATGTCCTCGTTGGGGCCGACATGCCCGAGCCAGCGGAAGGTCACCGCCTCGATGAAGCCAGGTCCCTTGCCGGCCCGCGCATTGGCGATCAGGTCTGCCGCCGCCTCCGACACCGCCACCACGTCGTTGCCGTCGATCACGCGGTGGTCGACGCGGTGGGCCTCGGCGAAGCGGGCGACGCTGTTGGACGGCTGGCGCAGATGGATGTCGAGATGACTCGAATAGAGGTTGTTCTCGCAGACGAACAGGACCGGCAGGTCGAGCACGCGCGCCAGGTTGAGCGATTCGTGGACGACGCCTTCCTCGCAGGCGCCGTCGCCGAAATAGGCCACCGCGACCTGTCCTTTGCCGTCCATCTTGCAGGCGAGGCCGGCGCCGACGGCGATGGGAATCGTGGCGCCGACGATCGGGACCGAGCCGTGGAAGCCCACTTCCGGCGCGAAGAGGTGCATCGAGCCGCCCATGCCGCCGGATGCGCCGGTGGCCTTGCCGAGCACTTCGGCCATCATTCCGTCGAGCGGAGCATGCAGCGCGAGATAGTGCGAGTGGCCGCGATGGCCGCTGTAGACCTTGTCGCCGGCGTTGAGATGCGCGGAGACGCCGACCGCTACCGCTTCCTGCCCGATACCGAGATGGCAGGGCGCCTTCGCCTCGCCGCTCCTGACCAGACCGGCCACCGCCTCCTCGGCGCGGCGGATCGTCATCATGTCGCGATACTTGTCGACCAGCCAGTCGGTCGGCAGGTTCTTGAGGTCTAGCGCGCCGGTCAGCTCCTTCGGATCGGCGAGCGCGCCGAGCGCGTTCTGAAAGCCTTTCATCGGTTGCTCCCGAAGAAGGCCGAGAGCGTCGCGCAGACATGGTCGACCTGCGCGTCGGTCAGGATGTGGTTGAGCGGCAACAGCAGCGATTCGCGGAAGAAGCGGTCGGTCCTCGGCAGGTCGCGGCCCATGCCGAGATTCTTCAGCTCGTGGATGCCGAAGCCGCCCCACTGGATGATCGTGCCGATGCCGCGCTCCGAGAGATAGGCGCGCAGCGCGTCGCGCTCGGGATGGCAGAACTCGTAGTTCTGGTAGATGTCGAACCAGCGCGGATCCGCGTCCGGCGCGGGCGGCAGGCGCGCGCCCTCCACGTCCTTCAGCGTGTCGTGGTAGCGCTGCGCGATCTCGCGCCGGCGCGCGATCGTCTCGTCGTAGTAGCCGAGCTTGTAGGTCAGGATCGCGGCATGGACGTTGTCGAGGCGGCTGTTGGTGCCCCACACGTCGACGTCGACCGGGATCGACTTGGCCTTGTTGGCGCCGTGGTTGCGCATGGCGCGCACGCGCTCGTAGATGTCCGGATCGTCGGTGACGAAGCCGCCGGCGTCGCCGAAGCAGCCGAGCGTCTTGGACGGGTAGAAGCTGTAGGTGCCCCAGCGGCCGAACGTGCCGGCGCCCTTGCCGTCGAACTTCGCCCCCATGGCCTGCGCCGAATCCTCGAACACCTCGAGCCCGTGGCGGTTTGCGATGTCGAGGATGCTGTCCATCTTGCAGACGCGGCCGTTGACGTGGACCGGCATGATGGCGCGCGTCTTCGGCGTGATGGCCGCCTCGATCGCCTCGGGCGAGACAAGCCAGTCGTCCTCGCCGAGCTCGACCGGCACGGGCGTGGCGCCGGCGAAATGGATCGACTGCGCCGCGGCGATGAAGGAATGGCCGGCCAGGATGATCTCGTCGCCCGGCTTCACGCCGCTGGCGCGCAGGCCGAGCAGGATGGCGTTGGTGCCGTCCGACACACCGACCGCGTATTTGGCACCGACATAGCGCGCGAGCCTGTCCTCGAACTCCTCGACATCCTTCTGCAGGATGAAGCCGCCGCGCGACAGCGTGTCGTTGATGATGCGCGAGAAGGTCTCGCCGCGCTCGTTGTAGAGCCCCGCCCAGTCGAAAAAGGGTACCTTCACCGTCACGTCCTATCCTCCTGGCCCGGTCGGGCCAAAACGAGTCTCAGCCCAGACGGGCCGCGCAATAGATCACCTTGTGGCGCCGGTCGGGCCGGTCGCCCGGAATGGCATCGGCCTCGACATAGGGCACCGGCGTGTCCAGGATCGAGGCGGGCATGTCGACCATCCGGCCGAAGAACAGCTTCTTCAGGAACTCCTTGCCGCCCATCGTCTTCGGGATCAACCCGAGCCGCGAGGCGAGCGACTTCACCGGGCGCAGCACGCGCTGGCGCAACGATACCCTGGTGACGTCGACATAGCCGAGGAATGACGGCACGTAGCCGTTGCGCCGGCAGAGCTCGGCGAGCTCCGTCACGCCGTAATAGCGCACCGAGAACGGGCTCGGATTGAAGTCGTAGAGGTCCTTGTTGGCGGTGGCGATCAGCACATGGCCGCCGGGGCGCAGGACACGCCGGGCCTCGGCCATGAAAGCGTCCGCGTCCGGCAGGTAGTAGATCGCTTCGAAAAGCAGCACCGCATCGACCGAACCGTCGGGATAGGGCATGCGCGCTGCGTCGAAGACGGCGAGGGGGATCGTGTCGCCATAGGTCGCCTTCGCCCGCGCCAGGACTTCGGCCGATATGTCGCCGCCGGCCACCGACCGCGCATATTGCCTGAGATGGCCGAGCCCCTGGCCGGCGCCGCAGCCGACCTCGACGGCGTCCTTCCCCTCCACATAGGCGCGCGCCCAGTAGTAGCGGTGGCACATGCGCTCGAGCTGCTCGGCCGAGATCTTCTGGCCAGCCATCTCCGTCACGTCGACGAAGCGCGCGGTGTCGGAGGTCGGAGCGGCTGAAGCGTTCGCGGTCACGTCGCTCTCCCGGCTGCGCCGGCCGAAGCCGGCGGCCGGCCCTGATCAGGCCGGCGTGATGTTGGCGGCGGGTTTGCGGTAGCGGCCGCGCGTGTCGACCACCAGCCTGGCGTGCTTCGCCACCATCTCGTAGTCGAACACGTCGTGATCGGTCGCAACCACCACGCAGTCAACGCTGCCCAGCAGCTCCGGCGTCAGCTCCTCGCTGGCGAGGTCGAGATGGTGCTCGCGCATCTTGGGGAAGCGCGGCAGGAACGGGTCGGTATAGGAGATGACGCCGCCCTTGGCCTTCACAGCCTCCATCAGCCAGATGGAGGGCGACTCGCGCGCGTCGTCGACGTTCTTCTTGTAGGCGATGCCGAGGAAGTGCACGCGGCTGCCGTTGAGCGCCTTCTTCTGCCCGTTCAGCCCGTCGATGATGCGGCCGAGCACCCAGTTGCGGATGTCGTTGTCGATCTCGCCCGACAGCTCGATGAAGCGGGTGTTGAGGCCGTATTCGCGCGCCTTCCAGGCGAGGTAGAACGGGTCGATCGGGATGCAGTGGCCGCCCAACCCCGGGCCGGGGAAGAAGGCGGTGAAGCCGAATGGCTTGGTGGCGGCCGCGTCGATCACCTCGAAAATGTCGACGCCCATCTTGTTGGCGACGATCTTCATCTCGTTGACGAGGCTGATGTTGACCGAGCGATGGATGTTCTCCAGGAGCTTGGTCATCTCGGCCGCGCGCGTGGACGACACCTCGACCAGCCGCTGCACGATGATCGAATAGACCTCCTTGCCGCGTTTCAGGCAGGCCGGCGTCGTGCCGCCGATCACCTTGGGGATCGTGGCGGCATTGAACTTGGCGTTGCCCGGATCCTCGCGCTCGGGCGAGTAGACGACGAAGATGTCCTTGCCGACCTCGAAGCCGAGCGAGCGCACCTTGCCGCCGACGATCTCGTCGGTGGTGCCCGGATAGGTGGTGCTTTCCAGCGAGATGAGCTGGCCCTTGCGCAGATGCGGGCCGATCAGCTCCAGCGTGTCGACGATGAAGGTCATGTCGGGCTCGCGCTGGTGGGTCAGCGGCGTCGGCACGCAGATGATGATGGCGTCGACCGCCGAGAGGCCGGCTGGGTCGGCCGTCGCGGTCAGCTTGCTGCGGGCAGCCGCGACGCGGGCCTTGTCGATGTAACGGATCGGGCTGCCGCCCCCATTGATGAGCGAAACCTTGTCGGCGTCGATGTCGAAGCCCAGAACGTCGCTGCCGGCCTCCGCGAAATGAAGCGCAAGCGGCAAGCCGACATAGCCGAGGCCGATAATTCCGATCTTCATCGTGTGTCTCAGGATCAAAACGGGGAGATCGTCCCCTTAGTGGACAACATTATGCGTGTAAAGCCGACGCCCCCGCCGCGCCGCGATGCTTCCCGCCTCACGTTGCCTTCACGATTGTAACAGCGCGCGGCAAGAATCGTGCGCGCCGGAGTGTTGCGGCAGCGGCGAAGCGCATGATAACAGCGCCGGGGCGGCAGGTTGCCCGCATTCCAACGATCTTTTCGGGACACACACCATGACGATGCCCTTCATCGACCTCGGCGCACAGCAGGCGCGCATCCGCGCCAAGCTCGACACGGCCATCGCCAAGGTGCTCGACGAAGGCAGCTACATCATGGGGCCGGAGGTGAAGCTGTTCGAGGAGCAGCTCTCGGCCTTCTGCGGCGCCAAGCACAGCCTGGCCTGCGCTAACGGCACCGACGCCTTGTCGCTGGCGCTGATGGCGCTCGGCATCAAGGCCGGCGACGCGGTGCTGGTGCCGTCCTTCACCTTCGCGGCGACGGCCGAGGTGGTTCCCTTCATCAATGCGACGCCGGTGTTCGTCGACGTGCGGCCCGACACGTTCAACATGGACGTCGAGAGCCTGAAGCGCGGCATCGCGGAAGCGAAGCGGCTCGGGCTGACGCCGAAGGCGGTCATCCCCGTCGACCTGTTCGGGCTCGCCGCCGATTTCGACGCGATCGAGCCGATCGCCCGCGAGAACGGGCTCGCCATCATCGACGACGCCGCGCAGGGCTTCGGCGCCGCCTATCACGGCCGCACGGTGGGCGCGATCGGCGACATTACCACCACCTCCTTCTTCCCGGCCAAGCCGCTCGGCTGCTACGGCGACGGCGGTGCGATCTTCACCAACGACGACAGGCTGGCGGCGCTGATCGATTCCTACCGCATCCACGGCAAGGGCTCGCACAAGTACGACAACGAGCGGATCGGCATGAACAGCCGCCTCGATACGCTGCAGGCGGCTGTGCTGATCGAGAAGCTGGCGATCTTCCCGGACGAGATCGAGGAGCGCCAGAAGGTGGCGCAGCGCTATTCGGCGGGGCTGGCCGACCGCTACGGCGTGCCGTTCATCCCGGACGGGCTCGTCAGCACGTGGGCGCAGTACACGATCAAGACAAAGTCGGAGGCCGAGCGCGCGCAGGTGCAGGAGAAGGCCAAGCAGGCCGGCATCCCGACGGCGATCTACTACCCGATCCCGCTGCACGCGCAGACCGCCTTCCGCGAGTTCCCGCGCGATCCCCAGGGACTGCCCGTCTCCGACGACCTCGCCAAGCGCGTCATCAGCCTGCCCATGCACCCCTATCTCGGCGCGCAGGTGCAGGACCGGGTGATGGAAGCGGTGAGATAGGGAGACCGGCGCTGCCGCCGATACGCATCTGGTTGGCTACTGTCGGGGAGCCGTTGCCGATCGATGCCGGCCGCCAGAGGCTGCTGCGGACCGGGCAGTTCGCGGAATGGCTTGCCGCGCAGGGTCACGACGTCACCTTCTTCACCGGCACGATGGATCACTACCAGCGCCGTCTGCGCGCTGGCGAGACCACGACCTACGAGATCGCGCCCAATTACCGGATCGTCGCGCTGGCTGGCCGCCTCTACACACGAACGATATCCTATGCGCGGTTTCGCAACCACGCCGACGTGGCACGCTCCTTCCGTGCCCTCGCGCCCTCGCTTCCCCTGCCGGACGTCGTGCTGGCCTCGTATCCGACCGAAGAGCTCTGCCGGGCGATCCTCGACCATTGCAAGCCGCGCGGCGTGCCGGTCGCCATCGACGCGCGCGATTTCTGGCCGGACATCTTTTCCGAGATGCTGCCCGCGCCGCTGCGTCCGCTCGGCGTGCTCGCCTTTCTGCCGTTCGAGCTGAAGGCGCGCCGGACGCTGGCCCGCGCGGATGCACTGTCGGGCATGACCCGGACCGCGATGGAGTGGGCAGCCCGCAAGGCCGGGCGGGAGCCCCGCGGGTCGGATTTCTGGTTTCCGTTCAGCTACAGGCGCCGCGTCTCCAAGGGCGCACCGCAGGAGCCGTCGCGGCCGGGGCTGAACGTCTGCTTTCTCGGCACGCTTTCACAGCGCAGCAACCTCGAAGTCCTGATCGACGCGTTCCGGCTGCTGGCCGAGCGCGGCTGCGGCGACATCCGGTTGACGATCTGCGGCAGCGGGGACGCCGAGGCCGCGTTGCGGGCGCGTGCTGCCGGCGCCGGCAACATAGATTTCCGGGGCTGGCTGGATGCCGACCAGATCGACCGGGTGATGCGGGAATCCGATCTCGGCGCCCTGCCCTACGATCGGCCCGACTTCCACATGTCGATCCCGAACAAGTGCGTGGAGTATCTCGCAGGCGGCCTGCCGGTGCTTTCCTGCACGGAAGGCGAGGTCAGGGACCTGCTTGTCGGCAGGGACTGCGGGATCTGGACCCCTCCGGATGCGGACGAGATGGCGCTCGCGCTGGAGCAGGTGGCGACGCAGCCGGAGCGGCTGCGTATGATGAAGGCGACCGCAGCAAGGGTCTTCGAGGAGACGTTCGAGGAGAATACCGTCTTCAAGGGCGCTCTGAGGCATCTCAAAGCATTGCAGGCGACAACGGCGAACCCATAGGAAATCCGGCTTGAAGATCCTCACCGTCATCGGCGCGCGGCCGCAGTTCATCAAGGCGATCGCACTTTCGCATGCGGTCGCCCGCACCGGCGGCGTCGAGGAGGTGCTGCTGCATACCGGGCAGCACTATGACGACAACATGTCGGGCGTGTTCTTCCGCGACCTCGGGCTGGCCGCCCCGAAATACCGTTTCGACCTCGGCGGCGGCTCGCACGGCCACATGACGGGCAAGCAGCTCGCCGCGATCGAGGATGCGCTGGTCGCCGAGAAGCCGGACGTCTGCCTCGTCTACGGCGACACAAACTCGACGCTCGCGGGCGCGCTCGCCGCGGCCAAGCTCCATATCCCCGTCGCCCATGTCGAGGCCGGCCTGCGTTCCTTCAACCGGCGCATGCCGGAGGAGATCAACCGCGTCGTCTCAGACCATCTGGCGACCTGGCTGTTCGCGCCGACCGACACCGCCGTGCGCAACCTCGCCGCGGAGGGGATCGGCGCCGACAAGGTCCATCTCGTCGGCGACGTGATGTACGACGTGGCGCGCCTCATCATCGACAATCCGGAACGGCGCACGCCCATCCTCGGCACGCTCGGGCTGGAACCCGGCCGCTACGCGATCTCGACGCTGCACCGGCAGGAGAACACCGACGAGCCGGCGCGGCTGGTGGCGATCCTGGAAGCGCTGGCCGGGCTTGCCGGCACCATGCCGGTGGTTCTGCCGATGCACCCGCGCACGCGCAAGACCGTGCAGGCGCTGCCGCAGGCGGCTGCGGCCCTCGACAAGCTGACGGTGACGGAGCCGCTCGGCTTCTTCGACATGGCGACGCTGCTCAGCCAGGCGCGGATCGCGGTGACGGATTCCGGCGGCCTGCAGAAGGAGGCCTTCTTCTACCGCGTGCCCTGCGTCACCGTCCGCGATGAGACCGAATGGGTGGAGCTCGTGGAGCTCGGCTGGAACAGGCTGCCCGCTAATATCGAGGCCGCGGCCATCAGCGGCGCGATCCGGCAGAGCCTCGATGCAGGCCCCGGCCGGGACGCGACCCCTTATGGCGAGGGTAACGCTGCGAAGGCCATCGTGAACCTCCTGCGGGGCGAGGCCGCGACCGCTGGCGCGGCCGGCTGAATTCGTCTATCGCAGCGCGGATGGTCCAGGAAGCGCCGCGCATCGTCCACGTAAGCTCCGTGCACAGGCGCGACGACATACGCATTTTCCTCAAGGAGTGCGTGGCCTTCCGTGACGCCGGCTACGACGTCCATCTCGTGGTCGCCGACGGCAAGGGAGACGAGACGGTCCTCGGCATTTCCGTTCACGACGTCGGCCGCTCGCGGGGGCGCATGGACAGGATGGTCTCGACGGGACGCCGCGCCGTGGCGAAGGCGCGCGAGCTGCGGCCCGCCGTCGTTCACTTCCACGATCCCGAGCTGCTGCCGCACTGCGTCACGCTGCGGGCACGCGGCATCAGGACCATCTACGACGCGCATGAGGACCTGCCCCGCTCGATCATGAGCAAGCAGTGGATCCACGCGACCATCCGGCGTCTGATATCGCGCGGCTCCGAGCTGGTGGAGAATTTCTGCGCGGGCCGCATGTCGGCCGTCGTCGGCGCGACGCCGACGATCACCGCACGCTTCGCCAGGGTCAACCCGGTCACCGAGACCGTCTGCAACTACCCAGCCCTCGCCAACGCGCCATCCCCGCCCATCCGCAAGCCCGAGCCGCGGACCTTCTGCTATGTCGGCGCGCTCACCCTGCACCGCGGCATCATGGAGATGCTTCGCGCGGCGGAAGCGGCGGATGCGCGGCTGATCCTTGCCGGCCCGTTCGAGAGCGAGGCGCTGAAGGCGGAGGTGTCGGCGATGCCCGAATGGCGGCGCGTCGAGTATCTCGGTGTGGTCCCGCATGCGCAGGTGTGGGAGATCATGAGCCGGTCGGTCGCCGGGCTGCTCATGCTGCATCCAGTGCGCAACTACATCGAGTCGCTGCCGATCAAGATGTACGAATACATGGCGGCCGGGCTGCCGATCGTCGCCTCGGACTATGTCGGCTGGCCCGACGTCGTGCGCTCCGAGAAGATCGGCCTGAACGTCGACCCGCTCGACGCGGCCGCCATCGCCGGGGCGATGCAGACGATCATGTCGGACCCCGCGGCGGCCGAGGAGATGGGAAGCCGAGGCCGCGACGTCGTCATGGTGCGCTACCGATGGGAAAACGAGGCGGGCAAGCTGCTCGGCCTGTACGAGCGCCTGCTGCGCTGAACTCGCGTCCGGGGCGGAATCGTACCGGGAGCAGCCCGTCCGCCGTCTTGCAAATGCCGGTTTCTTGACGTTTCCCTAGGTCAGGGGGCGCCGAATTGAGAATCAGAACGGACAAGCTCAAGAAAAGACTGGTCAATCTGCCCCGTCGGCAGAAGCAGCTCATCGCGCTGGCCGCCGACGTCATCATGTCGCTCGCGGCAACCTGGCTCGCCTTCTCCTTCCGCCTCGACACCGAGCACCATCCGGTCGGCTACGAATGGGTGCCCTATGGGCTGAGCGCGGTGCTCTTCATTCCGTTCTTCATCAAGCTCGGGCTCTACCGGGCGATCTTCCGCTATTCGGGCGCCACGACGCTCGCATCAACCGCGGCGGCCGTGCTGCTCTACGGGGCGACGCTGTTCCTCATCCTGATCACGGTGAAGTTCCCGAGCGTGCCGCGCTCGCTCGGCATCCTCCAGCCGATCCTGTTCTTCAGCATGGTGTTCGGCAGCCGCGTCGTCGCCTCGCAGCTCCTGAAGCGCGCCAGCCCGGGCACGGCGATGCTGCGCAACGTGCTGATCTACGGCGCCGGCGAGGCGGGCGCGCAGGCGAGCGAATCGCTGGCGATGACGCCCGACTACCGCGTCTGCGGCTTCCTCGACGACGATCCGGCCAAGCACAACCGGCGCCTGCACGACCATCCCGTGCTCGACCCTGCCCGCGCGGCGGAAGCGGTCGCGCGCTACGGCATCACCGACATCCTGATCGCCATCCCGAGCGCCAGCCTGGCGCGCCGGCGCGAGATCATCAGCTCGCTGGCCGATCTGCAGGTGCGGGTGCGCACCATCCCCGGCATCCTCGACCTCGCCCGCGGCAACGTGCTCGCCGGCGACATCCAGGAATTGCAGATCACCGACCTGCTCGAGCGGGCGCCCATCTCCAGCCCCGTCGCGGCGGGCCTGATGGCCGGCAAGACGGTGCTCGTCACCGGCGCCGGCGGCTCGATCGGCAGCGAGCTGTGCCGGCAGATCCTCCTGCTCGCGCCGGCCCGGCTCGTCATCCTCGACCACAACGAGTTCGGGCTCTACTCGATCGACGCGGAGTTGCATGCGCTGGCGGCCAAGCGCGGCGTGGCGACAGAGATCGTGAGCTGCCTGCGCTCAATCCGCGACGAGCGGCGCATGGCGACGCTGTTTCAGCGCTACAGGCCGCATCTCGTCTACCACGCGGCCGCCTACAAGCATGTGCCGCTGGTCGAGGCGAACCCGATCGAGGCGGCCACCAACAACGTGCTGGGCACCGAGATCGTGGCGCGCGCGGCGGAGAAGGCAGGCGCGGAGCGGTTCACGCTGGTTTCGACCGACAAGGCGGTGCGCCCGACCAACTTCATGGGCGCCACCAAGCGGCTGGCCGAGCAGGTGATCCAGTCGCTCGCCGCCAAGCCCGGCCAGAAGACGATCTTCTCGATGGTGCGCTTCGGCAACGTGCTGGGCAGCAGCGGCTCGGTCGTGCCGCTGTTCCGCCGCCAGATCGAGGCGGGCGGGCCGGTCACGATCACCCACCCCGAAGTGATCCGCTATTTCATGACGATCCCGGAGGCGGTGGGCCTGGTGCTGCACTCGTCGCAGATGGCGGCGGGCGGCGAAGTGTTCGTCCTCGACATGGGCGACCCGGTAAAGATCATCGACCTGGCGCGCAAGATGATCCGGCTCTCGGGCCGGATCGAGCGGACGGCCGACAACCCCGACGGCGACATCGAGATCACCATCATCGGCCTCAGGCCCGGCGAGAAGCTCTACGAGGAACTGCTGATCGGCGACGACCCGCAGCCGACCTCGAACCGCCACATCATGATGGCGCGCGAGATGTGCCTTCCGGCCGACGAGCTAGACAGGCAGATCGGCCGGCTGCGCACGGCGATCGAGAACGAGGACGTCGAGCTGATGGCCGAGATCCTGTCGTTCGCCGTCGCCGGCTTCCGCCGCGGCGGCGACGGCAACGGCGGCGATGGCCGCGTGGCCGAAAAGCCGGAGCCGGTGGCCGTCAGCCCTCTATGAGCACCAGCCGGTCCGGACCGTCCTCGCGATAGCGCTCGCCGGTGCGCGGGCAGACGAGGTCGGGGCCGAGGATCTCGCCGGCGCGCGACACCCAGCCCCTGCGGCGGGCCGGGACGCCGACCATCAGCGCATAGGCCGGCACGTTGGTGGTGACCACCGCGCCCGCCGCGATCAGGCAGTATTCGCCGAGCTCGTGGCCGCAGACGATCGTCGCGTTGGCGCCGATCGAGGCGCCGCGGCGCACCTTGGTGGCGCGGAACTCGTCCTTGCGCTCGATCTCGGCGCGCGGGTTGATGACGTTGGTGAAGACGCAGGACGGGCCGCAGAACACGCCGCGCTCCAGCTCGACGCCCTTGTAGAGCGAGACGTTGTTCTGGATCTTGCAGTTGTCGCCGACGGCAACGTCCGGGCCGATCACCACGTTCTGGCCGACCGAGCAGTTCTGGCCGATGCGGCTGCCCTTCAGGATGTGGCTGAAATGCCAGATCTTCGTGCCCTTGCCGACGACGACGCCGTCGTCGACATAGGCGCTCTCGTGGACGGAATAGTCGGAAGCGGAACCGCTCATTTGCCCTTACCCTGAAGCTTGAGATTGGCCGACAGCGCCTTTTCGGCCGCCTGCAGCACCTTCAGCACGCGCAGGCCTTCCGCGGCGTCCGTCAGGGGCTGGCGGCCTTCGTCGATGCAGGCGACGAAATGGCTGCATTCGTTGCGCAGCGGCTCGGATTTCGCCACCGCGACATATTCGGCGTCGGCCTTCGTCGGGATGGCGACCGGGCCGGACAGGTCGAAGGTATGGCGGTAGAGCGCGAGCTTCCTGCCCCATTCCGGCTCGCTGTCCTCGAACACGGCCGCGGCCTTCTCGCCGATCACGACGAGGCGCTGCTCCTTGAACGGGTGCATCCAGGACGACAGGACATGCGCGCTGCCGCCCGAGGGGAAGTGCATCTCGACGCTGGTGAAGTCGGCAATGCCGGGGAGGAAGGAAGCATTTCCCTGCGCGGCGACGAAGGACGGCTCCTCACCGAACAAAGAGAGCACCATCGACAGGTCGTGCGGGGCGAACGACCACAGCACGTTCTCCTCGTTGCGGAACTTGCCGAGCGAGAGCCGGTTGGAATAGGCGTAGCGGATGCGGCCGAGCTCGCCGGCCTCGACCATGCGCCGCAGCTCGGCGAAGACCGGGTGATATTGCAGCAGGTGGCCGACCATCAGCTTGCCGGGGCCGGCCTCGGCGAGCTTCAGTAGCGCCTCCGCGTCGGCCACGTCGAGCGCCAGCGGCTTCTCCACGAAGACATGCTTGCCCGCCTCCAGAGCCCGGCGCGCCTGCGCGGCGTGCAGCGTCGCGGGCGAGGCGAGCGAGACGCCGTCTATGCCGGGATCGGCCAGCACCTCGTCGAAAGACTGCGCCGGGACCTTGTAGAGGGTCGCCGCCTGCCCGGCTGCCGCCGCGTTCTCGTCGACGATGGCCGCGAGCGCGCCCAGCTCGGCCATGTTGCGGGCGATGTTCCTGCCCCAATATCCATAACCGACATGGGCGATGCGAGCCATCTGGGGCGATCTCCGGACCGTGCTGGGTTGCGCCGCGCGACGGGCGGCGGCTTGGCTCTAGCAGACCCGCGCCGTTTCGCAAGGGCCGGCGCGACGGGCCTCAGACATCGTTGCGGCGGCGCAGCCTCTCCTCCCATTCGACGGCATGGGCCACGATCGTGGCGAGGTCGTCGAAGCGGGGGGACCAGCCGAACTCGGCGCGTGCACGGTCGGCATTGGCGACCACGGCGACCGCATCGCCCGCGCGGCGGCCCTGGAGCCGCACCTCGAACGGATGGCCGACCACCTTCGTCACCGTGTCGATGACCTCGCGCACCGAATAGCCGCGTCCGTAGCCGCAATTGGCGACGATGCTCGCGCCGCCGGCGCGCAGCCGCGACAGCGCCAGATAGTGCGCCTCGGCGAGGTCGGAGACGTGGATGTAGTCGCGGATGCAGGTGCCGTCCGGCGTCGGATAGTCGGTGCCGTAGATCTCCATGAACGGGCGCTTGCCGGTCGCCGTCTCAGACGCGACCTTGATCAGGTGGGTCGCGCCCTTTGTCGACTGGCCGGTGCGCATGCGGGGATCGGCGCCGGATACGTTGAAGTAGCGGAGCGCCGTGTAGCGGAAATCGTGGGCTGCTGCGGCATCGCGCAGCATCAGCTCGGTCATCAGCTTGGACGTGCCGTAGGGCGATTCGGGACGCGTAGGCGCGCCCTCCTCGACCGGAACCTGCTCCGGCGTGCCGTAGACGGCCGCGGTGGAAGAGAAGATGAAGTGCCGCACGCCGGTGCGCACCGCGCTTTCGATCAGCGCGCGCGACTTCACGGTGTTGTTGAGATAGTAGCCGAGCGGGTCGGAGACCGATTCCGGCACGATGATGGAGCCGGCGAAATGGATGATCGCGTCGACCTTGCGACGCCGGATCACTCCTTCGACGAGATCCTGGTCGCCGATGTCGCCGACGACGAGCTCGGCTTCCGGCGGCACCGCCCAGGAAAAGCCGGTGCTCAGCCTGTCGACGACCACGACCTCCTCGCCGGCGTCGAGCAGGCGCCAGACCATGTGGCTGCCGATATAGCCGGCCCCGCCGGTGACAAGAACCGTCATGCCGCGCATCCCGTGTGGTTGCGGTTGGCCGGCGAATTGCCGGCGTCCTTCCCGGGATGCTCTAGTCCGGTTTCGTGGATTTTCCGTCAACCGCGCCGTCGGCTGCCGCAGTTCGATCGGCGGGGGCGCGGGAAAGCGCCATCCCGAATGCCAGCGTGACGAGGCTGGTGATCGGGTCCATGTTGAACGCCACCTCCGCCGCCATGTAGATGACCAGCATCGACAGCAGCGCCACCGAAGCGCGCTGATAGGCGACGTCGCCCGAGCGCACGACGAGCCTGTAGGTCAGCGCGATGTAGGCGACGAGGAACACCAGCCCGAACACGCCGAACGAGACCATGTGCGTGATGTAGTCGTTGTGGAGGTGGCCCAGCGTCTGGACCCCGATGTCCGTGTGCTTCAAGCGGGCGATCACGGCCTCCATCCGCCCCTGAAAGCCATATCCGAGGAGCCAATTGTCCGCGAAAGCGCGCAGGCCGCTCGTCACCAGCTCGTAGCGGTCGCCGAACGTCCCCCCGTACAGATTGTCCTCGAAGACGAACTTCTCGATCTGGAAAACCAGATCGCGGATGCGTTCCCGCGCGACGAGCGCGAATATCCCCACGGTCACGCCGCCGACGACCAGCGTCGTCCAGGCAAAGGCCCGCATCCGATGGTTCTCGTAGGCCCATTGCACGCCGACGACCACATAGCCGACGAGCATCGCCAGCAGGGCGATCTTGCTCTGTCCCGAGACGACGGTGGCGAGCGCCACGGCCGCGGCCACCATCAGCAGCCAATCCGGCTTCGTTGCCCGCAATCCCCTGGAGAGCAGGAAGGTGCCCCAAACCGCCGTGACGAAGCTGTAGGGCACGGACCCGAGGTTGAGCCCTCCCGGACGGATCTCGCCGGCCACGACGACATCGAAACCGCTCATCACCGCCGCGATCAGCACGGTCGCCACCATGGCGCGGTCGAGCGTCTGCGACGACAGGGGCAGCCGGCGCAGGGCGTTCGCATAGGGGGCCAGCGCGAGCAGCGGCAGATAGTTGACGCCGGTCGACAGCAGGCTCGCGACAATCGAGCCGTTGAGGACGTCGACGACCACCACGAGCAGGTAGCAGGCGAGCATGGAGCGGTGGACGCGGCGGAGGTCTTCGGGCAGGCCGTCGCGGAGCGCCAGCGCCAGGCCGTAGAGCCCGACCAGGATCATCGCCACCGTGGCGCCCGGCGAGGTCAGCGTCAGCGGGTAGCCGAGCAGCGCCACGAATGCGGTCGGCTTTGCCAATGCATCGAGCCAGGAACGGGCCGCGCCGACGCCATTCGCCCCCGCATCGGCGGGAACCGTCGTCGCCTCTCCTGCCGGCATGAGCCGTCTGGGTTCCTGCGAGTGCAGCGCCATCCGAGCCAATTGGCAGAACCGGGCGGCATAAGCAAGGCGGCACGCGAGCCGGTCGGGGCGACCGCTCGTGCGCCTGCGAATGCCTACGGCATCCGCCGGCCGGCCGGCGCGATCAGCCCTTGACGGCGGCCTGCGCGGCGGCCAGCCGCGCGATCGGCACGCGGAAGGGCGAGCAGGACACGTAGTCGAGCCCGACCGTCTCGCAGAAGCGGATGGAGGCCGGATCGCCGCCATGCTCGCCGCAGATGCCGAGCTTGATGCCGTCGCGGACCTTGCGGCCTTTCTCCGCGGCGATGCGGACCAGCGCGCCGACGCCGTCCACGTCGAGCGTCACGAACGGGTCGTGCTCCATCAGCCCCTTCTTGCGATAGGTCTCGAGGAAGGTCGCCGCATCGTCGCGCGAGATGCCGAAGGTTGTCTGCGTCAGGTCGTTGGTGCCGAAGGAGAAGAACTCGGCGGATGCCGCGATCTCGTCGGCCCTGAGCGCGGCGCGCGGCAGTTCGATCATGGTGCCGACCAGATATTCGATCGCGACACCGGCCTCCTTCATCACGCTCTTGGCCACCTCGTCGATGCGCGCCTTGACGAAGTCCAGCTCCTGCTTCAGCCCGACCAGCGGCACCATCACCTCGGGCACCACCGGGCTGCCGGTGCGCTTTCCCGCCTCGACCGCCGCCTCGAAGATGGCGCGCGCCTGCATCTCTGCGATCTCCGGATAGGAGACCGCGAGGCGGCAGCCGCGATGGCCGAGCATCGGGTTGAACTCGTGCAGCGCGTCGGCCCGCTGGCGCAGCTTTTCCGGCGACACGTCCATGGCGGCCGCGACCTCGGCGATCTCGGCGTCGGTGTGCGGTAGGAACTCGTGCAGCGGCGGGTCGAGCAGGCGGATCGTCACCGGCAGGCCGGCCATGATCTCGAACAGTTCGAGGAAGTCGGAGCGCTGCATGGGCAACAGCTTGTCGAGCGCGGCGCGGCGGCCCTTCTCGGTGTCGGCCAGGATCATCTCGCGCATGGCGACGATGCGGTCCTCGTCGAAGAACATGTGCTCGGTACGGCACAGGCCGATGCCCTCGGCGCCGAAGGAGCGCGCCGTGCGGGCGTCGGCCGGCGTCTCGGCGTTCGCCCGCACCTTCATGCGGCGGGCGCCGTCGGCCCATTCCATGATCGCGGCGAAATCGCCCGACAGCTCCGGCTGCAGCATCGGCACGGCGCCTTCCAGCACCTGCCCCGCGCCGCCGTCGATGGTGATCACGTCGCCCTTGCGGAACGTCCTGCCCATCGCCGTCAGCGTGCCGTTGCGATGGTCGACGCGCAGGGCGCCGACGCCGCAGACGCAGGGCTTGCCCATGCCGCGCGCGACGACCGCCGCGTGGCTGGTCATGCCGCCGCGCGTCGTCAGGATGCCTTCGGCCGCATGCATGCCGTGGATGTCCTCGGGGCTCGTCTCGACGCGCACGAGGATGACCTTGCGGCCCTGCCCCTTCGCTTCCTCAGCCTCGTCGGAGGAAAAGACGATCTCGCCGGTCGCCGCCCCCGGGGAGGCCGGCAGGCCGGTGCCGATGATCCTGCGCTCGGCGCGCGGGTCGATGGTCGGGTGCAGCAACTGGTCGAGCGAGGCCGGGTCGATGCGGCCCACCGCCTGCTCGCGGGCGATAAGCCCCTCGCCCACCATCTCGACGGCGATCCGCAGCGCCGCCTTCGCGGTGCGCTTGCCGGAGCGCGTCTGCAGCATCCACAGGCGGCCGCGCTCGATGGTGAATTCGAGGTCCTGCATGTCGCGGTAGTGCCGCTCCAGCCGGTCGGCGATGTCCGACAGCTCGCGGAACGCCTCCGGCATCAGCTTCTCCAGCGACGGCCGGTCGGAGCCGGCTGCGATGCGCGCCTTCTCGGCGATGTTCTGCGGCGTGCGGATGCCGGCCACCACGTCCTCGCCCTGCGCATTGACGAGGAACTCGCCGTAGAGCGCCTTCTCGCCGGTGGAGGGGTTGCGGGTGAAGGCGACGCCGGTGGCAGAATCGTCGCCTAGATTGCCGAACACCATGGCCTGCACGTTGACGGCGGTGCCCCACTCCTCGGGGATGGAGTGCAGCCGGCGGTAGGTGATGGCGCGGGCGTTCATCCAGCTCGAGAAGACGGCGCCGATCGCACCCCAGAGCTGCTCGCGCGGATCCTGCGGGAAGGAGCGGCCGAGCTCCTCCTCGACCTTCGCCAGATAGAGCGCGATCACCTCGCGCCACTGGGAGGCCGACAGCTCGGTGTCGAGCTCCAGCCCGAAGCTCGCCTTGCGGTCTTCCAGGATCTCCTCGAAATTCTCGTGGTCGATGCCCAGCACCACGTCGGAATACATCTGGATGAAGCGGCGGTAGCTGTCATAGGCGAAGCGCTCGTCGCCGGAGGCCTTGGCCAGCGCATTCACCGTCTCGTCGTTGAGGCCGAGATTGAGCACCGTGTCCATCATGCCCGGCATCGACGCACGCGCGCCCGAGCGGACCGAAACGAGCAGCAGGTTGCCGGCGTCGCCGAAGCGGCCGCCGGCGATCTCGCCCACCTTGGCGAGCGCGGCCTCGACCTGCGGTGCGAGGTCGTCCGGGAAGGTACGGCCGCTGGCGTAATAGGCCGTGCACACCTCGGTCGTGATGGTGAAGCCGGGCGGCACGGGCAGCCCGAGGCTGCACATCTCGGCGAGGTTGGCGCCCTTGCCGCCGAGCAGGTTCTTGTCGCCCGCGCGACCGTCGGCCGAGCCGCCGCCGAAACTGTAGACCCACTTCGTCATGGCTTCATCCCGTGCGATCAGCGTTGCCCCTCAAGGGGTTCGGGGGACCGATAGAAGGCGGATGGCGGAAAGGCAAGAGAAGCGGAACGCCGCCGGACGCATCAATCGATTAGCTTTCACAGGCTTGCCAGACGTGTCCGGAAGGATTAGAACAAATCAGGAACACGGAGGAAAAGATGAAGAAGGAAGGCAAGCTCGACTACATTGAAATGCCTGCCGGCCGCGGCTCGATGGATCTTGTCAAGGCGTTCTACAGCGCCGCCTTCGGTTGGTCCTTCACCGACTACGGACCGGACTACGCGGCGTTCGCGGAAGGGCTCGACGGCGGATTCCAGGGCGACGCGTCGGAGGCGCCGGCCAAGCCGCTGCCGATCCTCTATTCCGCGGAGCTGGAGCGGGCGCTGGCCGCTGTCGAGGAGGCTGGCGGGCGGATCGCCCGGCCGATCTTTGCGTTTCCCGGCGGGCGCCGCTTCCATTTCGTCGATCCCGGCGGCAACGAGCTTGCGGTCTGGAGCGACAGGTAGCAGGAATGCGCAGCGCGGGCAGGAAGCCAGCCGAGGAGTGAAGGATGAGTTCGGGAAGCTGCCATTGCGGCAAGGTGCGGTTCACGGTCGAGGGAACGCCCACGGAAGCGTTGGAGTGCAACTGCTCGCATTGCCAGAGGAAGGGCTACCTGCTGTGGTTCGTGCCGCGCGGGCAGCTTGCGGTGGAGGCCGGCAGCGACGCGCTGTCGACCTATCATTTCAACAAGCACGTCATCGACCATCATTTCTGCCCGGACTGCGGCTGCGCGCCCTTCGCCGAGGGCAAGGCGCCCGACGGCAGCGCGGTGGCCGCGATCAACGTCCGCTGCCTGGAGATCGACCTCGCGTCGGTGAAGCGGGTGCCGGTCGACGGGCGGAGCTTCTGAAACGGGCTCAGGCGCGGGCGGCCGGTCCCGCCGCCAGCACCTTGCGCAGCCGGCCGGTCGCCAGCCCCACTTCCGGCTCCTTCTGGAGCGCCATGAGGTGGCGCATGCGAAATTCTTCCGCCGCCGGCGAGCCGGTGCCGGCCAGCAAAGCGGCGGCTTCGGCATAAAGCGCCGGAACGAGGTCCGACTGACCGGCCTCGCCGTCGGCGACATGCTGGTCGATGCGCGCGATGAGCCGCGAGAGCGCCCCCATCCAGGCATAGGAAGGATGGTCGATCAGGGCGAAAAGCATGGTGTAGGGATTATTTTCCAGCGCAGGGTCGCTGCCGATCTCGGCGCGGATCAGGGCGCGGTGGAAATCCTGCAGCGCCGACGACAGGGCGCGGGCCTGCGTGGCCGGATCCGAAGCACCGGCCATCAGCTCGCCTCGCGGAGCTGTTCGGCGGTCTGGAGGTCGACCGAGACGAGCTGGCTGACGCCCTGTTCGGCCATGGTCACGCCGAACAGGCGGTTCATGCGCGCCATGGTGATCGGGTTGTGGGTGATGACGACGAAGCGGGTCTCGGTCGAGGCCGCCATCTCGTCCATCAGGTTGCAGAAGCGCTCGACATTGTGGTCGTCGAGCGGCGCGTCCACCTCGTCGAGCACGCAGATCGGCGCCGGATTGGTGAGGAAGACGGCGAAGATCAGCGCCATCGCCGTTAGCGCCTGCTCGCCGCCGGACAGCAGCGTCATCGTCTGCGGCCTTTTTCCCGGCGGGCGGGCGAGGATCTCGAGGCCGGCCTCAAGCGGATCTTCGGACTCAATCAACTGCAATTCGGCCGTGCCGCCGCCGAACAGATGCGTGAACAGCCGCTTGAACTGGGTATTGACCTGGTCGAAGGCCGTCAGCAGCCGCTCGCGGCCCTCGCGGTTGAGGCTCTGGATCGCCTGCCGGAGCTTGCGGATCGCCTCGATCACGTCCTCGCGCTCTGAGACGATGGTCTCCAGCCGCTCGGTCAGCTCCTGCTGCTCGGCCTCGGCGCGCAGGTTGACCGCGCCCAGCCGCTCGCGCTCGATGCGCAACCGGTCGAGCTGACGCTCGACGTCGGCCGCGTCGGGCATCCTGTCGTCGGGGCCGAGCCCGGTGTGGCGGATCGCCAGATGCGCATCGGTCGACAGCGTCTCCTGGATGCGCGCCTCGGCCTCGCGGCGGCGCTCCTCGGCCGCGCCCAGCCGCTCCTCGGCCCGCACGCGGCCCTCGCGCCCCTCGGACAGGAGCTGGATCGCGACGGTCGCGGCCTTGTCGAGCTCGGCCTGCCGGGCCTCCGCCACCTGGAGCCGGTCGGCGGCGGCCTTGCGCAGCTCCTCGGCCTGCGAAATCTGCGACAGCAGCGCGCGGCGTTTCGCGTCGATCTCGTCGGGCATGTCGGCGAGCGAGGCCTGCTCGGCCGCCGCCTCGCCGCGGCGCTCCCCGAGCGAGGCGATCTGTTTATCGGCGTTGGCCGCGCGCGCGGTCCAGCTCGTCCGCTCGCCGCCGATCGCCTCCAGCCGGCGCCGGCGGATCTCGGCCTCGCGGGCGAGGCCCTGATGCGCGGCGCGTGCGTCGGCGAGCGCGGCGCGATCGCGCGCGACCTCGGCTGCGGATGCGTCGAGCCGGCCCTGCAAGGCCGACAAATCGGGCAGGCCGGCGAGTGCGGCCGTACCGCGCGCGGTCTCGGCGCGCGCCTCGTCGCGGCTCTCGACCAGCCGCAGGCGGTTTTCCTCCAGCGCGGAGCGGCGGGCCGACAGCTCGCCGGCCGCCTTCTCGGCGCGGGCCAGCGCCTCGCGCGCCTCGGCCGCGGCGCGCTGGGCGGCGCGCCAGGCGTCGCGCGCGGCGCGATCGGCCTCGACCTTGCCCTTCACCTCGGCTTCCGCCGCTGCGATCCCCTGCTCGGCCTCGCGCAGCCGGCGGGTCGCCTCGACCGCCTCGGCATCGAGCTCGGCCAGCCGGTTCTTCTGCGCCAGCCGCTGCGCGGCCGCCGTCGGCGCGTCGGCGCCGGCGACGAAGCCGTCCCACCGCCACAGCGCGCCGTCGCGGCTCACCAGCCGCTGGCCGGGCCTGAGCAGCCTTTGCAGGTGCGGGCCGTCTCCCGCCTCGACGATGCCGACCTGCGCGAGGCGGCGGGCAAGCTGCGCCGGCGCGCGGACCACGTCCGACAGGCTGCGCGCGCCTTCCGGCAGCGCCGGGTCGTCGCCTGCCGGCAGCGCCTCGCCCCAATGGGCGGGCGCAGCGCGGTCGAGAGGCGCGTCGAGGTCTTCGCCGAGGGCGGCGCCCAGCGCCGTCTCGAAGCCGCGATCGACCTTCACCTGCTCCAGCACGGCCGGGAACAGGCCGCCGGCGCCGGCATTGAGGATGCGCGACAGCGTGCGCGCCTCGGTCTCGACGCTCTGCAGCCGCGCGCGCGCCTCCTGCACGGCCGGCCGCTGCGCGGCCTCGCGAGTCCGCGCGTCGGCGACCGCCTTCTCGGAGGCGAGCGTGGCCTGCTCGGCTGCGCCCACCGCCGCGTCGGCCGCCTCGGCCAGCGCCTTCTTCTCCAGCGGATCGGCCAGCGCTGCGATGCGGCCGGCGATGCCCGCCGCCTCGTTCTCGACCTCGGCAAGCTGGCGCTCGACGCGCGCCAGGCGCTCATTGCCCTCGCGCAGGCCGCGCTCGGTCTGCGCGCGCAGCGCGGAAGCGTCGGCGCGCTCGGCCGTCAGCCGCGTCAGCGCCGCCTCGCTCAGCGACAGCCGCGTTTCGGCATCCTCGAAGGCGGCGCGGGCGCGCGTCTCGGCCTCGGCGGCACCCGCGTCGGCCGCGCGCAGCTCGGTCTCCTCGGCGGCGAGCCGCGCAAGGATCTCGTCATTGTCGCGCAGCATCTGCCGCTCGCGCTCGATGTCGGCGTCGAGCTGGGCGACACGCTTCTCGAGCTCGGCCTGGCGGGCGCGCACGCGCGTCGCCTCCTCCTCGAGCTGGCTGCGAGCGATGGTGAGCCGCTGCAGGGCCGCCGCGGCGGAAGCCTCGGCGTCGCGCAATTCGGGCAGGCGCTGGGCGGCGACCGCCTGGTCCTTGGCGGCCTGCATCTGCTGGGCGGCGCGCTCGCCGACCAGCGAGGTGGCGACCGCGAGCGCCGACTTCGCCTCGCCCTCCTGCTCCTTGGCCTGCGTCCAGCGGATGTGCAGCAGGGTCGCCTCGGCCTTGCGGATGTCGGCCGACAGGTTCTTGAAGCGGGCCGCCTGGCGGGCCTGCCGCTTCAAATTCTCGATCTGGCCCTGCAACTCGCCGACCACGTCGTCCAGCCGCTCGAGGTTCTGCTCGGCGGCGCGCAGGCGCAGTTCCGCCTCGTGGCGGCGTGTGTGCAGGCCGGAGATGCCGGCCGCCTCCTCCAGCAGGGCGCGGCGGGCCTGCGGCTTGGCCTGGATCAGCTCGCCGATACGCCCCTGCCCGACCATCGAGGGCGAGCGGGCGCCGGTCGACTGGTCGGCGAAGAGAAGCTGCACGTCCTTGGCGCGCGCCTCGCGGCCGTTGATGCGGTAGACGGAGCCGGCCTCGCGCTCGATGCGGCGGGAGACCTGCAATTCCTCGGCCTCGTTGAAGGAGGCCGGCGCCGTGCGGTCGGCATTGTCGAGGAAAAGCGTCACCTCGGCGGTGTTGCGGGCGGGCCTTGTGGCGGAGCCGGAGAAGATGACGTCGTCCATGCCGGACGCGCGCATGTTCTTGTAGGAGCTCTCGCCCATCACCCAGCGCAGCGCCTCGACGAGGTTCGACTTGCCGCAGCCATTGGGGCCGACGACGCCGGTCAGGCCACGCTCGATGACGAATTCGGCCGGGTCGACGAAGGATTTGAAGCCGAGGAGGCGCAGCCGGTTGAACTTCATGCGCGCGTTCCCGCGCGCGGGCGAGCGCCGTCCGCCGCCGGGCGGAGCCGGAAGGCCGCGTCAGGCGATGCCGTCGATGATCGCCGACATCTCGTCAACCGAGAGAGCCCCCGAATACTTGTTGCCGTTGATGAAGAAGGTGGGCGTGGCATCCACGCCGAACTCCTTCGCGCCGCGGTCCCGCACAGCCCTGACATCGTCCAGAAGCTTCTGGTCCGTCAAGCAGGCCTCGAACTTCTCCTGTGAAAAACCGGCGAGCTTGGAGATCTGCAGCAGCGCATCCTTGGAATTGTCGACGCCGGCCCAGGTCATCTGCTGCTTGAACAGCACGTCGACCATGGCGAAATAGTTGTCACCCGAGCAGCGCGCCAGCATGAAGCCCGCCTCGGCGCGCGGATCGAACGGGAATTCGCGCATGATCAGCCGCGCGCGGCCGGTGTCGATATATTTCTCCTTGATCGCCGGCAGCGTCGTCTCGGCGAAATGCGCGCAGTGCGGGCAGGTCATCGAGGCGTATTCGACGATGGTGACCGGCGCGTCCTCCTTGCCCATCGCCTTCTCCGGCAGCGCGCCCGGCTGGAGCAGCTTGGCCATGTCGACCGTGCCGCTGGGAGCCGGAGCCTTGCTGCCCGTGCCCGGCGTCGCGGGCGACTGCGCCTTCTTCTCCTCCTCCTTGCCGCAGGAAGCCAGCACCACGGCAGACGCCGAAACGGCCAGCATCGAGAGCAGGACATTGCGGCGCGGAAGCATAACGGTCATGCGAATCACCCGGATGGAGACGAATTGTGCGATGAGCAACTACCAGAAGGCGATAGTTGGCGCGGAAATAAGGCATGGCGGGCGCCATGCCAACCGCCCGCTTTCCACAGCGAGTTCACGAATGCGCGATACGGCCCCGTGACCTCAGCGCGCGGCGCGCGACGTCATGACGCTGGCGCCGAGCCGCTTCAGCGCCTCGCGCAGCCCCTCGTCCTCGATGCCGCCGGTGACGGCCTCCAGCCGGCCGGTCTCGGCAGCCGTCGGCGGGCGCTTCTGGCGGGGTGCCTTGACCTCGACCGCGACATGCTTCTGGACGATGCGGATACGGCGAACCGCGCCATAGCCGAGGAAGGCGTTGAGGCGGCCGACGATCTCGGCGCTCTCGTGCTGGACGCGTAGCGCGGCGGGGCCCGAGCAGGCGATCACCAGCGTGGCCGGCTCGAACGGGTCGCCCTCGTCGCGCCGGCGCGGCCAGGCGATCTTCTCGGGCCGCGTCACCGCGGCAAGCCGCGGGCCGACGATCTCCTCCCAGGACTGGACGAGGCCTATCGTCATGCCAGCACGCTTGCGCAGCACCGGGTCGAGGATGTCGGTGGCGAGGTCGCTGACGGGGACGGGTCGGCCGGTGAACTTCAAGCTGTATGAGCCTTCGGGCTTGGTTGCGGGCGGGCCTTGCGTTCGACCCGCGCGCCGTTCCACATGGTGCCATGCCCGAACGGTCCGATTCAAGCCGCGGCCCTGCCGACGTGGCCCCTGCCCTGCTCGCCTGGTACGATCGCCACCATCGCGAGCTGCCCTGGCGCGTCTCGCCGGCGCGGCAGAGACGCGGCGAGCGGCCGGATCCCTATCGGGTCTGGCTGTCGGAGATCATGCTGCAGCAGACGACAGTGGCGGCGGTGAAACCCTATTTCCAGGCCTTCACCGGCAAATGGCCGACGGTCGGCGCGCTCGCGGGAGCGGAAGCCGACGACGTGATGAAGGCCTGGGCCGGGCTCGGCTACTATTCGCGGGCGCGCAACCTCAAGAAATGCGCCGAGACGGTCGCCAGCGAGCACGGCGGCGCCTTTCCCCGCACGGCCGAGGGGCTGCGGGCGCTGCCCGGCGTCGGCCCCTACACGGCGGCGGCGATCGCGGCGATCGCCTTCGACCTGCCGGAAGCGGTGGTCGACGGCAATGTCGAGCGGGTGGTGGCGCGGCTGTTCGCCATCGAGACACCCCTGCCCGCGGCCAAGGCCGAGATCCGGCTGCGCACGGCCGAGATCACTCCGGCCGAGCGGCCCGGCGACTTCGCGCAGGCGATGATGGACCTCGGCGCCACGATCTGCACGCCGCGGCGGCCGAACTGCATGCTCTGCCCGGTCAACGACCAGTGCGTCGCGCTGAAGCAGGGCGACCCGGAGCTGCTGCCGGTGAAAATGGCCAAGGCCGAGCGGCCGGCCCGTCGCGGCGCGGCCTTCGTGGCGGTGCGCCGCGACGGGGCTGTGCTGCTGCGCAAGCGGCCGCCGCGCGGCCTGCTCGCCGGCATGGCCGAGGTGCCGACCAGCAACTGGAGCGCGCGCACGGACGGCGCCGACGACGCGGCCGCCGCGCCCTTCCCCGCCCCATGGCGGCGGACGGGGTCGATCGGCCACGTCTTCACCCATTTCTCGCTGGAGCTCGCCATCTGGCGCGCCGAAATGGGCGACGCGGACGCGCCGGCCGGATACTGGTGGTCGCGGCCGCAAACCCTTATGGACGAGGCGCTGCCGACCGTCATGAAGAAGGCGATCGAGGCGGCGATCCCGGGCGCGACGCAGAAGCGCCGGCCCGAACGCAACGGAGGCAACAGCGAGGCTGCATGAGCGAGATCCGGCACATCGTGTTCGACATCGGCAGGGTCCTGATCCACTACGATCCGGACATCCCCTACAGCCGGCTGATCCCCGACCCGGAGCGGCGGCGCTGGTTCTTCGCCAATGTCTGCACCCACGACTGGAACCTCGAGCAGGACCGCGGCCGCAAATGGGCCGACGCCGAAGCGCTGCTGATCGCCGACCATCCGGACGAGGCGGAGCTCATCCGCGGCTTCCGCCGCAACTGGCACGAGATGGTCTCGCACCACTACGCCGACAGCGTCGCGATCCTCGAGGGGCTGATCGCGGACGGCCGCGACGTCACCATGCTGACCAATTTCGCCGCCGACACCTTCGTCGAGGCCCAGGAGCGCTTCCCCTTCCTGAAGAAGCCGCGCGGGGTGACCGTGTCGGGCGAGATCGGTCTGATCAAGCCGGACCGCGCGATCTACGACCACCACGTCCGCTCCTTCGGGCTCGACCCCGCCGCGAGCCTGTTCATCGACGACAGCCAGAAGAATGTCGAGGGCGCCATCGCGGCCGGCTGGCAGGCCGTGCTGTTCACCGACGCAGCGCGGCTGGCGCAGGACCTGCGGCAGCGCGGCATCGCCGTCCCGGCCATCGCCTGAGGCGATGCGGCTTCTCGGCCTCTGCGGCAGCCTGCGGGCGCAGTCGACCAATCGCCGGCTGCTGCATGCCTTCGCCGGGGCTGCGCCGGCCGGCACGACGGTGACGCTGCACGGCTCGCTCGGGGTGCTGCCGATCTTCAACCCCGACCTCGAAGCGCAGACGCCCCGGCCGGTGCTCGACCTCGCCGGAGCGGTCGGCGCCTGCGACGGCCTGCTGATCGCCTGCCCCGAATATGCGCACGGCATTCCGGGCGGCCTCAAGAACGCGCTCGACTGGCTGGTGTCGCGCTTCGAGATCCCCGGCAAGCCGGTGATGCTGGTGCACGCCTCGGCGCGCAGCCTCACCGCGCGGGAGCATCTGCGCGAGGTGCTGAGGACGATGTCCTGCCGCGTCTATCCCGGCCCCGAATACGAGTTTCACCTGATCGGCAGGCAGGCGGCCGAGATCGACACGCTGATGCGCGGGGAACGGCTGCGCATGGCCGCCGTTCTCGGCGATTTCGCGCGCTTTGCCGGCGAGGCCGGGCGCTGAACGGACCTCGCCCGCGCCGGCCGTGCGACTTCACAAACTGATTCAGGTCGTTCGCAAAATGATTCAGGCCATTGCCGGTCCGATTCCGGCAATGGCCTGAAGCCTTTGTTGCGAATGCGTTTTCAGGCGCCGGCGCGGGCCATGCCGAGGCGGGCGATGCGGCGCAGCTCGTCGATCTGGTTGAGGCCGCCGACGCGCTCGTAGTGCCAGAAGGTCCAGCCGTTGCAGGCGTCGAGCCCCTGCACGCGGGCGCCCATGCGGTGGATCGAGCCGGCCTCGCCGTCGATCGACAGCGTGCCGTCGGCGCGCACCTTGGCCGCCCAGCGCTTGCGGGCGTCGAACAGCGTCGTGCCGGGCTTGATCAGGCCGGCGTCGATCAGGCTGACGAAGGCGACGCGCGGCTCAGCGCGCTTGCCCTGCACCAGCTCCAGGTCGGCGCGCTCCATCGGCCGCACCGAGGCGATGCGCTCGCTGGCGGCGTCGATATAGGCCTGCTCGCGCTCGACGCCGACGAAGTTCCGGCCGAGCCGCTTGGCGACCGCGCCGGTCGTGCCGGTGCCGAAGAAGGGATCGAGCACGACGTCGCCGGGCCTGGTCGAGGACAGGATGACGCGCGCCAGCAGCGCCTCCGGCTTCTGGGTCGGATGGACCTTGTCGCCGTTGTCGTCCTTCAGCCGCTCGGCGCCGGTGCAGATCGGGAACAGCCAGTCGGAGCGCATCTGCACGTCGTCGTTGGCGGCCTTCAGCGATTCGTAGTTGAAGGTGTAGCCCTTGGCCTTGTCGTCGCGGGAAGCCCAGATCAGCGTCTCGTGCGCGTTCTGGAAGCGGCGGCCGCGGAAGTTGGGCATCGGGTTGGTCTTGCGCCAGACGATGTCGTTGAGGATCCAGAAGCCCAGATCCTGCATGGCCGCGCCGACGCGGAAGATGTTGTGGTAGGAGCCGATGACCCAGATCGTGCCGTCGGGCTTCAGCACGCGGCGCGCGGCGAGCAGCCAGGCGCGGGTGAAGGCGTCGTAGGCGGCGAAGCTCTCGAACTGGTCCCACTCGTCGTCGACGGCGTCGACCTTCGACTGGTCCGGCCGGTGCAGGTCGCCATTGAGCTGGAGATTGTAGGGCGGGTCGGCGAAGATCGCGTCGACCGACTTCTCCGGCAGCCCTTCCAGCGCCGCGACGCAGTCTCCTTTGATGATGGAATTCAGCCACGCGGGCTGGTGCTGCTCGACGACGGCAAGGGAACGCAGGGCGGACATGGGATACTCGGCACTCGTTACATTCGACTGGCCGTTATGGTTACCGAATGGCGTAAATAATTGATTGAAACCGAACGAACGGATTGCCGGTCGCGCGGACCATTCGCTACGACTGCCGGGAAAGAGGGGGACGCGATGCAGGCCAGGGCGCTGCTGTTCGACATGGACGGGACGCTGATCGATTCCAGCGCGGCCATCCTTGGCGGCTGGAACAAATGGGCAGCGCGCTACGGGTTCGACGGCGCGCAGGTGTACGAGTATTCGCACGGCCGCAAGGCGGCGGCGACGATTGCCCATTTCCTGCCCGGCGCCGATCGCGCGACCATCGAAGCCGACGCCGATGCGATCCACGACGATTTCGCCGCACTGTCCGGCACGACGACCGCCATTCCCGGCGCCCGCGAGCTGCTCGGCCAATTGCACCCGCGCGAATGGGCCGTCGTCACCTCGGCGCCGGTGGCGCTGGCGCGGCTGTCGCTGTCCGCAGCCGGCCTGCCCCTGCCCGAGATCATCATCGGCGCGGACCTGGTGACGCACGGCAAGCCCGATCCCGAAGGCTTCAGGCTGGCGATGCAGAGGCTCGACGTCCCGGCCCGCCACGCCATCGCCTTCGAGGACGCCGAAGCCGGCCTCCAGGCGGCGCGCGCATCGCAGGCGCAGGTCGTCGGCGTCGGCAAGCAGCGGCAGCATGCCCATCTCACCGACCGCTGGACGCCCGACTATGTCGGGGTCGAACTGCGGCGCGGCGACCTGCTGGAGCTGCGCTTTCCCGGGGCATAGGACGCAGCGGCTTTAGCGCTGGCATTCGGCGGCGTAACGCCCTATCTAGCGCCCGAAACCGGGCCTTTCGGCCTTTCCCCTTCCTGAAAGCGTGAGCTTCCATGTCCCAACCAGAACTGGTGATCTTCGACTGCGACGGAACGCTCGTCGATTCCGAAATCATCGCCGGACAGGTCGACACGGCGCTGCTCGCCGAGGCGGGCGTGAAGATTTCCGTCGAGGAGTTCAACGAGCGCTATGCGGGCCTGACCTTCGGCGAGGCGGTGATGCGGGTCGAGGGCGACTTCAAGGTGCCGCTGCAGGCCTCGATCATCGACCGCTCGAAGGCGATCCTCGACCGGCGGCTGGCCGAAGAGGTGCTGCCGGTGCCGGGCGCGCAGGCCGCGGTCGCCGCGGTGAAGTCTGCGCGCTGCGTCTGCTCCAACTCGACCGACGAGCGGCTGGCCGCCATGCTCGGGCGCACCGGCCTCAAGCCGCTGTTCGGCGACCATGTCTATTCGGCCCGCTCGATCCCGTCGGGGCGGCCGAAGCCGGCGCCGGACGTCTTCCTCTACGCGGCCGAGAAGCTGAAGGCCGACCCGCGCCGCTGCTTCGTGCTGGAGGATTCCGTGCACGGCATCACGGCGGCGAAACGGGCCGGCATGCGCGTCATCGGCTTCACCGGCGGGGCGCATACGTGGCCGGGCCATGCCGACGCGCTGACGGAAGCCGGCGCCGAGACGGTGATCCGGCGCTGGAGCAACCTCGACGCGGTGCTTTCCGCCCTGTCGGAATGGTCCGAGGACCGGGCCTGAGCCCGGCCGGGCCGCCTACTTCTTCGGCGGCCCCTCGTCATATCCGGCATAGACCACCACCGAGCGGGTGGACGGGCGCGGGATGGAAACCGCCGGGTCGCTGAAGACGAACTGGGTGGCGCCCACCGTGTCGGTGACGGCGACCGGATATTTGTGAAGCTGCGAATAGACGACCTGCCCGTCCTGCACCACGACGACGCGGATCGGCATGGTGATGGTGCCGGCCTTGCCCTTCGGCCCCGGCACGATGCGGCCGGCCACCGCCACATCCATGGTGATCAGGCCGTCGGGATAGGTGCAGCTTCGCGTAACGTCGCCGATCGAGGCCTGATATTCCAGCTTCGCCGGGTCCTTGTCCTTGGCGCCGCGCTCGTAGGTGTTGAAGTAGGCGGTGCCTTCGCGCAGCATGACCGGCGGACAGAAGGCGCGCAGCTCGCTCTCCTTCACCTGCGGCGCGGCGGTGCCGCCGCCCTTGGGCTCGAGCGCGCCCGCCGTGTCGTTCGACTGGCAGCCGGCCGCGAAAGCCAGGCCCGCCAGCACGGCGCCTGCCAGAATCCGTTGTTTCCCCATGCAAAAAGCCATGAACCGTACTTCCCTCACTAATGCGGGCTGTTCTATATCAACCGCGCGCGAAAATCGACCGAGGGAATGCGGCAATTGAAAGTCCGCGCTCCGGGATGCCGTTAGCGGGGACGGACGATGCAGTATGTGAGCACGCGGGGCCGCGCGCCACGCCTCAGCTTTTCCGACGCGCTGCTGGCCGGGCTTGCCCGCGACGGCGGCCTCTATCTGCCTGAAACCTGGCCGCATTTCGGGGCCGGCGAGATCCGCGCGCTGCGCGGCCTGTCCTATGCCGACGTCGCCAAGCGGGTGCTGGCGCCCTTCGTCGGCGACGAGATCGCGCCCGAAACCTTCGGCCGGATCGTCGACGAGGCCTATGCCGCCTTCCGCCACGACGCCGTCTGCCCGCTGGTGCAGACGGGGCCGAACGAGTTCCTGCTGGAGCTGTTCCACGGCCCGACGCTCGCCTTCAAGGACGTGGCGATGCAGTTGCTCGCCCGACTGATGGACCATGTGCTGGCCGAGCGCGGCGAGCGGGCGACCATCGTCGGCGCCACGTCGGGCGACACCGGCGGCGCGGCGATCGAGGCCTTCGCCGGGCGCGACCGCACCGACATCTTCATCCTGTTCCCGCACGGGCGCGTGTCGCCGGTGCAGCAGCGCCAGATGACCACCTCGCCGGCCGGCAACGTGCATGCGCTGGCGGTCGAGGGCAATTTCGACGACTGCCAGGGCCTGGTGAAGGACATGTTCAATCACCACGCCTTCCGCGACCAACTGGCGCTGTCGGGCGTCAACTCGATCAACTGGGCGCGCGTGATGGCCCAGATCGTCTACTACTTCACCTCGGCGGTCTCGCTCGGCGCGCCGGACCGGCCGGTCTCCTTCACCGTGCCGACCGGCAATTTCGGCGACATCTTCGCCGGCTACGCGGCCAAGCGCATGGGCCTGCCGGTCGAGCGGCTGGTGATCGCCACCAACGACAACGACATCCTCGCCCGCACGCTCGCGGCCGGCCGCTACGAGACCCGCGCGGTCGTCGCCACCACCTCGCCGTCTATGGACATCCAGATCTCGTCCAACTTCGAGCGGCTTCTGTTCGAGACCTCGGGCCGCGACGCGGACGAGGTGGGCGGCTACATGGCAGGGCTCAAGCAGTCCGGCGCGTTCGATCTCGCGCCGGCGACGCTGTCGGCGATCCGCGCCGAGTTCGACGCGGGGCGCTCGACGGTCGCGGAGACGGCGGCGACGATCGCGGCCGTGCTCGACCGCGACGGCTACATGCTCGACCCGCACACCGCGACCGGCGTCGCCGTCGCGCGACGGCAGGAGGGCACGGCGCCGATGGTGGTGCTGGCCACCGCCCATCCGGCGAAATTCCCCGACGCGGTGGAGGCTGCATGCGGCGTGGCGCCGGCCCTGCCGCCGGCGCTCGCCGCGCTGATGCAGCGCGAAGAACATTTCACGGTGCTTCCATCGCAACTGAAAATGGTGGAAGAATATATCGAGCAGCGTTCCCGCCTGCGTTCCTGATGCGTCCCTGGGAGTGAAAAGTAGATGGGTGTCGAGGTAAGCCGTCTGTCGAACGGCCTGACAGTCGCGACCGAAACCCTGCCGCAGGTCGAAAGCGTCGCGCTCGGCGCCTGGGTGAAGTCCGGTTCCCGCAACGAGCGCGACGAGGAACACGGCATCGCCCACCTGCTCGAGCACATGGCCTTCAAGGGCACCGGCTCGCGCACGGCCTTCGACATCGCCTCGCAGATCGAGAACGTCGGCGGCGAGATCAACGCCGCCACCAGCGTCGAGACCACCGCCTTCTATGCGCGCGTGCTGCGCGACGACGTCTCGCTCGCCGTCGACATCCTGGCCGACATACTGAGCGACCCGCTGTTCGACCCGTCCGAGCTCGACCGCGAGCAGGACGTGATCCTGCAGGAGATCGGCGCCGCGCACGACACGCCGGACGACATCGTCTTCGACCGCTTCACCGAGACGGCCTTCCGCCACCAGACGCTCGGCCGCTCGATCCTCGGCACGCCGGAGACGGTGAAGTCCTTCACCTCGGCGCAGCTCCGCTCGTTCATGGAGCGCCAGTACGGCGCCGAGCGCATGGTGGTGGTGGCGGCCGGCGCGGTCGACCACGACACCTTCGTCAAGGAGGTCGAGCGCAAGCTCGGCGGCTTCCGCACCAAGGCCGAGGGCGCGATGCCGCACATCGCCCACTATGTCGGCGGCGACTATCGCGAACCGCGCGACCTGATGGACGCGCAGATCGTGCTCGGCTTCGAGGGCCGCGCCTACCACGTGCGCGACTTCTACGCCTCGCAGCTCCTGTCGATGGTGCTCGGCGGCGGCATGTCCTCGCGGCTGTTCCAGGAGGTGCGCGAGCGGCGCGGCCTCTGCTACTCGGTCTATTCCTTCCACTGGGGCTTCTCCGACACCGGCCTGTTCGGCGTGCATGCCGCGACCGGCCGCGAGGGCGTCGAGGAGCTGGTGCCCGTCATCCTGTCGGAGCTGCAGAAGGCCGGCGAGGCGATCGGCCAGGACGAGCTCGACCGCGCCCGCGCGCAGTATCGCGCCGGTCTGCTGATGTCGGCCGAGAGCCCGGCCAGCCGCGCCTCGCAGATCGCCCGGCAGCTCCTGCTGTTCGGCCGGCCGGTGCCGATGGAGGAGTTGGTCGACCGGCTGTCCAAGATCACCGTCGAGCGGCTGACCGACCTCGCCTCGCGCCTGTTCAGCACGCGGCCGACGCTCACCGCCATCGGCCCGATCGGCAAACTGGCCCCGTTCGAGGCCGTGCAGGGGCATGGCCACGGCCGGCCCGGCACGCAGAGGCTGGCGGTCTAGCCCAAGGCGACGCGCGGCCATGCTGGGGCTTCCCTCCCTCGGCCGCGCCGGCCCGGTGCTGGTGGGGAAGACGGTGACGCTGCGCCCGCCGCGCGGGCGCGATTTCCGCGAATGGGCGACCCTGCGGGCCGAGAGCCGCGGCTTCCTCGAGCCGTGGGAGCCGCGCTGGGCGCATGACGAGTTCGACCCCGCCGCCTGGCGCCAGCGCATGCGCCGCTACCGGGCCGACATGGCGCGCGGCAGCAGCATCACCTTCTTCGTCTTCGACAACGCGTCCGGGCGGCTCGCGGGCGGGATAACCGCTGGCAACATCCGCCACGGCGCCTCGCAATCGGCCAATATCGGCTACTGGATGGGCGAGCGCTACGCCGGCCGCGGGCTGATGGCGGAGGCGCTGCGGCTCGTCGTGGAACATTGTTTCGGGACGCTGCGGTTGCACCGGCTGGAGGCTGCCTGTATTCCCGACAACAACCGTTCGGTGCGCGTGCTTGAAAAAGCCGGATTTCAACGCGAAGGACTGCTGCGATCCTACCTGAAGATCAACGGCATCTGGCAGGATCACTATCTCTACGCGCTGGTCGCCGACCAGCATCCGGGCAGATCGGGGTGAGGCTGGATTTGGCACTTTCCATCAAGCGCGCATTCGTCCCGGTTCTCCTCGCCCTCGTCGGCGCGATCCTGACCTGCGCCTCGGCGCTGGCGGTCGAGCCGATCAAGATCTCCCGCGACGACATCGCGCTCGATCTCTCCCGCGCCGTCCAGATCTACCGCAACCAGGGCGACACCTTCCAGGTGTCGACCGCGCCCGGCGCCGACGGCATCGTGCGGCGCATCGAGGTGGAGGCCAACGACGCCCGCTCGACCGGCGACTGGGCCGTCTTCGCGCTCGCCAACAACACCGACGAGCAGCTCGACCGGCTGATCGTGGCGCCGCATTTCCGCCTCGCCGGCTCGGGCATGATCTGGCCGGACCTCGGCTCCAACCGCATCGCCGCGATCACGCCGAGCGAGGGCTTCGCGCTCGACCGGCAGGCCAGCACAGACGCCGACGTGTTCCTCGTCACGCTGAACCCCGGCTCGGTGGTCACCTTCGTGGCCGAGCTCGCCTCGCCGAAGCTGCCGCAGGTCTATCTGTGGGACCCGGAATCCTACAAGGACACGGTCAATTCCTACACGCTGTTCCGCGGCATCGTGATCGGCATCGCCGGCCTGCTGGCGCTGTTCCTGACCATCCTGTTCGTGGTGCGCGGCACCTCGCTGTTCCCGGCGACGGCCGCGCTCGCCTGGGCGGTGCTGGCCTACATCTCGATCGATTTCGGCTTCATGAACCGCATCATCGAGATGACGCCGGCGAGCGAGCAGGTCTGGCGAGCGGGCACGGAGGTGGCCCTCGCGGCGACCTTCGTGGTTTTCCTGTTCACCTATCTGCGCCTCAACCGATGGCACGGCCATTTCAGCTACGGCGCGCTCGCCTGGATGCTGAGTCTCGCGCTGCTCGCCTTCGTCGCCGTGTTCGACCCGCCGGTGGCGGCCGGCATCGCACGGCTCTCCTTCGCGCTCACCGGCGTCGTCGGCATCGGCCTGATCGTCTATCTCGGCATCAGGGGCTACGACCGCGCCATCATGCTGGTGCCGTCATGGCTGATGGTGCTCGCCTGGCTCGGCGCGGCCTGGATGACCGTCAACGGCATGCTCGACAACGACATCGTGCAGCCGGCGCTCGGCGGCGGCCTGATCCTCATCATCCTGCTGATCGGCTTCACGGTGATGCAGCACGCCTTCACCGGCGGCGCGCTGCACCAGGGCCTGTTTTCCGACATGGAGCGGCAGGCGCTGGCCGTCACCGGCTCGGGCGACAGCGTGTGGGACTGGGACGTGCTGCGCGACCGCGTGACGACGCGCCCCGACGTCAGCCGCCAGCTCGGCCTGCCGGCCGGTAGCCTGCACGGCCCGGCCCGCAACTGGCTGCCGGCGCTGCATGCCGACGACCGCGACACGTTCCGCACCACGCTCGACGTCGTGCTGGAGCACCGGCGCGGGCGCATCTCGCAGTCATTCCGTCTGCGCGGCGCCGACGGCCACTACCACTGGTTCCTGCTCAAGGCGCGGCCGGTGATCGGCTCGGACGGCGAGATCATCCGCTGCGTCGGTACGCTGGTCGACGTGACGGAGCAGAAGAAAGCCGAGGAGCGGCTGTTGCACGACGCCGTCCACGACAACCTGACCGGCCTGCCCAACCGCGAACTGTTCCTCAACCGGCTCGACGCGATGATCATGCTGGCGCGCGACGACGATCGCGTCCGCCCGACCGTGTTCGTCATCGACGTCGACCGCTTCAAGAACGTCAACGACAGCCTCGGCATCTCGGCCGGCGACACGATCCTGCTCACCATCGCGCGGCGGCTGCACAGGCTGGTGAAGCCGCAGGATTCGCTGTGCCGCCTGACCGGCGACCAGTTCGGCCTGCTGCTGCTGTCCGAGCAGCAGCCGGCGCGCATCGCCGCCGTCGCCGACGCCATCAAGCAGGCGATCCGCGCGCCGATCACCTTTGCCAAGCGCGAGATCGTGCTGACGGCCTCGGTCGGCCTCGTCTCGTGGACGACGCCGCAGGCGACCGCCGAGGAGATGGTGAAGGACGCCGAGCTGGCCATGCACCAGGCCAAGCGCTTCGGCGGCGACCGCATCGAGCCGTTCCGGCCGGCCTTCCGTTCGGTCGGCACCGACCGGCTGCAGCTCGAATCCGACCTGCGCCGCGCGCTGGAGCGCAGCGAGCTGACGCTCGCCTACCAGCCGATCGTGCGGCTGGAGGACCAGACGATCGCCGGCTTCGAGGCGCTGATCCGCTGGGAGCACCCGCGCCGCGGCACGATCCCGCCGGCCGACTTCGTGCCGATCGCCGAAAGCTGCGGCCTGATCGTCCAGCTCGGCCTGTTCGCCATGCAGCGAGCGGCCGACGACCTGGCGAGCTGGCTCAAGCAGATCGGCGACGTGCCGCTGTCGGTCTCGGTCAACCTGTCGAGCCGGCAGTTGATCCGCCGCGACCTCGTCAACGACGTCTCGTCGGTGCTGGCGCGCTCCGGCATCCGGCCGCGCTGCTTCCGGCTGGAGCTGACCGAATCGCTCGTCATGGACAATCCCGAGCAGTCGGCGCACGTGCTGCGGCGGCTGTCCGACCTCGGCATCGGGCTCTCGCTCGACGATTTCGGCACCGGCTACTCATCGCTCTCCTACCTGACGCGCTTCCCCTTCGACACGATCAAGATCGACCGCAGCTTCGTCGACGACACCAGCCCGAAGCGCGACGTGCTGCTGAAGTCGATGGTCGGCATGGCACACGATCTCGGCCTGTCGGTGGTGGCCGAAGGCGTCACCGACGACAGCGACGCGCTGAAGCTCAGGCAGATGGGCTGCGAATACGTCCAGAGCTTCTCGTTCGGCCCGCCGCTGGCCGCCGAGGCGACGCTGCGGCTGCTCAAGGAGCAGTATCCGGTGACGCAGGCTTAGGCGCGGCAGTCGGCAGTCGGCAGTCGGCAGTCGGCAGTCGGCAGTCGGCAGTCGGCAGTCGGCAGTCGAGCGATCTTGGAATCCTGCGAGATTGCAACAGCTTGCTCGGCAGCGCGCAGGTAAATTCCGATTGCCTACTGCCGACTGCCTACTGCCGTAATCTCACGCATGTCCCGCGAACTGGCTCAGATGCGTCGGGTCGATGCCGATCGAGGCGAGGATGCGGTCGTATTTGCGCTCGATGTCGGAATCGAACAGCATCTCGGGCGTGGCCGGGCAGGTCAGCCAGCCGTTCTCGGCGATCTCGGTCTCGAGCTGGCCCGCGCCCCAGCCGGCATAGCCGAGCGCCATCAGCACGCGCCGCGGTCCCTTGCCGTTCGAGATGGCGCGCAGGATGTCGATGGTCGCGGTCAGGCAGACGTCGTCCGAGACCGGCATCGACGATTCCACCATGTAGTCGTCGGAATGCAGCACGAAGCCGCGGCTGCGGTCGACCGGCCCGCCGTGGCGGACGATGAAATCCTGCGTCGGCTGCGGCAGCTTGATCGCCTCGCGCTCGTCGATCAGGCCGAGCTGAACCAGCAGGTCGGGGAAGCGAAGGTCCTGCGCCTGGTTGATGATGAGGCCCATGGCCCCTTCCTCGCTGTGGGCGCACAGATAGATCACGGTGCGCGCGAAGCGGTCGTCCTTCATGCCGGGCATGGCGATGAGGAACTGGTCGTCGAGATAGCCGCTCGTCACGGCCGCCCGCTTCTTCCGGCGCAGCAGGTCCATGGCCGCAACGGTAACGCTTTTCGCCCGGTGGGCAAAGTCAAATCCGGGCAGGCCGGTCCGGCGCCGCCGCGCCGTCACGCGAAAATGAAGCGGGCGCGCCGGCATCCCGCGTTGTCTCGCCACACCGGGTCGCCATAGATACGGGCATGAGTCCCCTCCGTCCCGCCCTCGCCTGCCTCGTGACGCTCTGCTTCGCCCTGCCAGCCGCTGCCGCCTCCAGCGACTGGGCGCAGGTGACGGGCGGCGCGGTGCGCCTCGTCGTGTCGTCGCAGCCCGACCCGCAGGGCCGCCTGCGCGGCGCGCTGGAGGTCGAGCTGGAGCCCGGCTGGAAGACCTACTGGCGCGAGCCGGGCGGCTCGGGCGTGCCGCCGTCCGTCACGGTCACGGCGGACGGCCGGCCGGTCGCGA
>JAFKJY010000141.1 GCA_017305835.1 Hyphomicrobiales bacterium | reverse complement strand
AAAACTAAAGCCGGGGAGCCTAAACAACGCGCCCGACCGGGCTGCGCAACCCCGACCAGCTCCACCCGGTCGGGCGCTTACCGTCGTGCCCCAAAAGGGGTCCCGTTTGCACGCCGATCCAGGGTCCCCATTCCGAGCCGATTGACAGCATGAGGGCAGACATCGCGAATGGCGCGCAGCGAGGCCGCGATGGAAACCGGCCACATCCGGCTTTTCCGTGACGACACGTAGAGGCCGACTGCGTCTTTGACGGTAAGTCCTGAAAATGGCGAACGATCGGTGCGGCTCATGGCCCCGGCCCTCCGTAAGAGTTGGGGCGGAAGCGCGATGGTCGCTCACAGCCGGCGGAGCCCGTGGCAGTTACCGCCGATCAGGGCAACGTAGTGCACCGGCGCGCCGCGTCACCCTCAAATGAGGGTCTTCACATGGAGGCGATCGAAGGAGGCGGCGATGCGCCCCGTCACGCGTAGCTATGTCGAGCGCGTCTACGAACTGATCGACCTTCTGGACACGATGGATGGCGACGCGGACTTCGAGGAGCCCGACTTCGCTCCTTCTGGCGAGGCTCAGGCGGCGAAAGGACACGGCCGCGTTGGCCGCGAAGCTGATCGGCAGCTTCAGCTCCTTCGCGGAGGCGGTCGCGGCACCGGAGACGCTGTTGCGGAAGCATGATGTCAGCCGGCAGCTCGCCTGCGACATGAAGCTGCCGCTGGCGGTGCCGCCGCGCATCCTGCGTCGCGAGATCCATTAGCGGAAGGCTTTTGATCGCTGGAAGATGGTGATCGACTACTGCCGCGCCGCCATGGCCTTCGAGCAACGCGCGCAGTTCCGTAGCCTTCTACCTCGACAAGAAGCTTCGGCTCATCGCTGACGAAGTGCACCAGACGGGCACCGTCGACCATGTTCTGGTCTATCCGCGTGAGATCGTGCGCCGCGCGCTGGAGCTTTCGGCGAGCGCGCTCATCCTCGTCCATAACCACCCGTCAGATGACCCACCTCCCTCCCGCGCAGTCATCGACATGACGCGCACGGTCGTCGACGTGGCGGCAACGTTGGGTATTACCGCAGGACCACATCGTCATCGGTCGCCACGGCAACGCCAGCGCACGGCTCGGACCCGTCCCGGATGGCAGTAGCATGGCGGCTCGCCAAGATAGCCTTTGTCGGCGGTGCAGCGCTCGCCGCGCTTCTTGGTGCAGCATAAGTTTGCTGCTCGCGGTCGCAACTGGCAAGCGCGTAGAATGCCGACGCCCCGCCAGCTTCACCGGCGAGGGGTGCCTGCGAATGATCGGCATTTCTTCGTTTCCCTGCTGCACGAGATCACGCAGAACTGCTGGGCATCGCGGCAAACGCCGCTAGTGCGACCCGAGCGAATTGGTCACTATCCTCAACGTAGCCGGCGTGTCCAACGCCCTTCAACTCTGTAACGACCTTGCCTAGGGCAGCCGCATGCTCTGCCACTACCGTAGCAGGAACGATCCGATCGCGATCACCTGACAGGAATTGAAACGGAACGTTGGAGTCTGCGAGCATTTTTCTGAGATCAGCCATCGCATACAAAGAAGACGCAGCGCGCAGACCTTCGGGCGTCAGCCGCGCCATTTCGCGTCTGACTGCTTCGACCGCCTCACGGTTTGCGCCTTCGGCACAGAGACCAGCGGCGCGCTTGCTGGCGTAAAGCTCCGGTCCCTCAGTGATGAGGTCAGAAACGCGCTTCGTCTGAGCCTCGGGCCATGTATCAGGTGCGCCGAGTCCGAAACCCAGCGGCGGCGAACTCAGAACCATGCGCTCGATCCTGTCAGGGTAGGTGCACGCCAGCGCGGCCGCCAGCACGCCGCCGAGCGAATGACCGAGGATGTCGGCGCGCATGACTGCCATCTCATCGAGGAGGTCGCGCAGATGTGTCGCGAACTGCTCGACGGTAGGGAACTGGTCGGCGAGTGCGTCGCTGCCGCCATAGCCCGGCATATTGACGGACACGGGACGGAAACCGTCGGCTTCAAAAGCCGGCATGACCGCCGTGAAGGAATGCGCGCTACCCCCCAGTCCATGGAATAGGAGCAGGGGGCGTCCCGGCCCTTCGGAGTAGGTCAGGACGACTTTTCTGCCGGAGACGCGAACCGTATGATCCTTGAGCAGGCCGGTCGCCTCGACCGACTGTTCGACGAAGTCCGGTACCGTTGCGAAAGAAGCAGCATCTTCGTCGCTTCCGTCCGACCAGGCCAACTCACCCGGATCCTCGCGGAAAGCGAACCGCCGTAGGTGTTCTGCCACCATGTTCTTGAACTGGACGAGTTGCGCACCGTCCGCGAGGCTGAGGCGGATCCGCAGCGCGCCATCTTCAGCATCGAGCTTACAGATCTTGTCCGCACTGAACGGGATCCACCCCTCATAAGGCGTGTAGGTCACCGGAAACCGGTGGTTCCAGTGCTTGCAGAGCTGCTGAAGATATTTCTCGGCATGGGGTGTGACGAAGCTCGTTTGCGCAATAGCCATCTCAGACCTCGTTGGTGTCAGAAAACCGGGTTTTCGAGGGTGCCGATGTTGTCGATCTCAATCCGGACACGGTCACCGGCAACCAGATATTTCGGCGGATTGAAGCCGATACCGACACCAGCTGGCGTTCCCGTCGCGATGATGTCGCCGGGCAGCAACGTTATCCCCGCCGAGATCGTCTCGATGAGAAGAGACACGTCGAAGATCAAAAGGCTCGTATTGGACGATTGACGCAGCTCACCGTTGACGTAGCAGCGGATGCCGGCATTGCCGAGATCAAGCTCGTCGCGCGAGACAGCCCAAGGGCCCATCGGGCAGAACCCGTCCTGCGACTTACCGAGAAGCCACTGGCTGTGCTTGCCTTGCAAGTCCCGCGCGGTCACGTCATTGACGATCGTGTATCCCCAGACATGGTCGAGCGCCGAGGCACGTGAAATCCCTCGGCCACCGCGGCCGATGATGACGGCAAGCTCGGCCTCGTAGTCGATCGCCGTCGAAACCTTCGTGTCGATGCGGATGGGTGCACCGTCCGCAATCACGGTCTCGGGAAGCTTCGAGAAGATAATGGGTGCCTTGGGAACAGCGCCTGCCGCCGCGCTGCTGTCGAAGCCGCTGCCCGCGAATTCGTGAGCATGCTCGAAATAGTTCTTGCCGACGCAGAAGATGTTGCGGCGCGGCCGTGGTATCGGCGCCTTCAGCCTTACTTCGCCCACGGGGACCGCCCCGTCGTGCAAGAGGCGCGGCATCGTGGAAGCGGTGATGAGCGAGAGGATGCCATTGCGCGCATCGGCTTCACCGAGGTCGAACGGAACGACCAATCCGCGATCGAGGTCAACAATGCCGACATGGTACGGAGACGTCTCTCCATCGGAATAGACGCAGTATTTCATTCGCGCTTCTCTTACTGTCTCGGGCAATCAGGAGCGAGCACACTCACCGCGTCTGCGCGGCCGAGCATGCTCGCTGCTCGGTCGAACGCCTATTCGAGGGTGTCGCCCTGAAGCTCATACGGCGTCAGGATTTCATCCATGCGGCCGTTAGCCTTCTCCACCCTCAGGAATTCATTCAGATAGGCGGCAAAGACGAATTCGCCCTGGTTGATCGGCAGTGCGAGGGGGCTCGCCCCATATTCCGAGTTCGGCAGCAGTGCCAGTTCCGGGCGCTTGGCGACGACATCCTTCAGCGTTGAAGTCGAATTCGCCCAGGCGTCGGCCTTGCCGGCAATCACCTGCGCGGCGCTGTCCGTCTGGTTCTTCACCCGAATGATCTCGGCGTTCTTGAACGCGGCCGAGACGAACAGATCGATGTTCGAACCCAGCGTCGTGCTGATCTTGATCCCGGCCTTGTCCATGTCCTGCCAGCTGGCGTATTTGCTGACGTCCTCTGCCCGCACGGCGAGCGACGCGGGCGCTTTCATGAACGCCTTGGAGAAGGTAAGCGCCTGGAGGCGCGGCAGGGTTATCCCGAGCGGGATGGTGATATCGAACTTCTTGGACTGCAATCCCGCCGGCATGGTGGCCACCGCGTCCTCGATGTACTCGACCTTGACGCCTAGGCTCTTGCCGAGGTCATTGAAGAGGTCGATCGACCATCCCTTCACCTCCTTGGTGGCGGGATCGAGGAACGAACTTGGATAGTTCACCGTCCAGCCGACACGCAACGTGCCGCGGTTGGTGATTTCCGATAGCACGGATCCGCCTTGCTGGGCGCTTGCCGAACCGGCAAGCGCCAACCCGGCAAAGGCCGCAATGGCGACCCGCTTCATCAAACGAACGATCTTGCGCATAGCGCTCTCCCTCTGGACCTAACGATTGAATACATTCTTCAGTTGAATGTCGCAAGTCAAGTGGCTATACCGTTGTCTCAGCGACGGCGCACGGAGAAGGGAATGGGCTATCGGTTCGATTGGAACGTCGTGTTTCAGAACATGCCGATCCTGCTGTCGGGACTGTGGGTGACGCTGACCGTCACCCTCGTCGCGCTGGCGATGGGGCTTGTTATCGGCACGATTTTTGGGGTGATGCGGGTTTCTAGAAATCTCGTTCTGCAGAAAATTGCCGCCGCATATGTGAGCGTATTCAGGAACACGCCCGCGCTTGTTCAATTGATATGGGTTTACTATTGCCTGCCGCTGTTTCTCGGCCTGGACCTGAATTCCATCACATCCTGCACGATCGCGCTGGGATTCGGAGCAGGTGCCTACACCGCCGAGATCATCCGCGGCGGCATTCAGGGCGTGGATCGGGGGCAGTCCGAAGCGGCGGCGACGATTGGACTTTCAAGGTTCGAAACAATGCGTAGGATCATCCTTCCGCAAGCATTGCGAAAGATGATTGCGCCGCTTGTGAACGAGGTTGTCTCGCTTGTTAAATACTCATCGCTTGTATCGATCCTCGGGGTCCAGGATCTGACCTATATTGCCCAGCTTCTGGCTACAACGACGTTCCGCCCAATCGAGCTTTATACATTCCTTGGCATCGAATATTACATAATTTGCACTGCCCTGGCGTTTTTGGCCGATCGTATCGAAGTCGCACTGGCGAAGAGGGATTAGCGTGTCTCCAAAGGTTCAGATCAAAGCCTTGCGGAAGTCTTTCGGCGCCCACACCGTCCTGCATGATGTCGATCTCGACGTCGGCGAGCGCGAAGTGGTGGTCATTATCGGCGCTAGTGGCTCTGGCAAGACCACCCTGCTGCGCTGTATAAATCTTCTGGAGGTGCCGAACTCCGGCTCGATCTATGTCGACGGTGAGCCGATGGGCGAGGAAGTTCGGGGTGCTTTCCGCCCGCTCGGCGATCGCAGGCTGCAGGAGCGTCGCGCACAGATCGGAATGGTCTTTCAGCGCTTCAATCTGTTCCCGCACAAGACGGCGCTGGAGAACGTGACGCTCGGCCCAATCGTGTCACGGAAAATGCCGCGCGCGCAGGCCGAGAAACTCGGCATGAGCCTCCTGGAACGCGTAGGCCTGGCCGAAAAGCGGGACGCCTACCCCGCCCATCTTTCCGGCGGTCAGCAGCAGCGCGTTGCAATCGCGCGCTCTCTTGCCATGGAGCCGCAGTTGATGCTGTTCGACGAGCCTACGTCGGCGTTGGATCCCGAACTGGTGGGCGAAGTACTGGATACGATGCGCCAGTTAGCGACCGACGGCATGACGATGATCATCGTCACCCACGAAATGGCGTTTGCCCGCGAGGTTGCTGACCGAGTGGTGTATATCGACCAGGGCCAGATTTTGGAGCAGGGGCCCCCGAGCGAGATTTTCCAGAATCCGAAGCACGAGCGGACTCAGAGCTTTTTGCGGCGGACGCTGCGAGAAACGGCAAACCTGCTTCCCGGTCCGGTCGCGAAGGCGGCGGCAAGAAACTGATCGAAAGAGATGGGATACAGCGTGACCTCACTGGGCAATATTCTGGAGAAGCACGATGGTCCGGTCAGCGTGCCGGAACATGCTTATACCGTCTTGAAGAACGCCCTGCTTGAGGGACGTCTGTCGCCCGGCGACACGCTGATACAAGAAGAGATCGCGGCGAGCCTGGGCTCAAGCCGCGTGCCGATCAGGGAAGCGCTTAAGCGGCTCGAAGGCGAGGGTCTCGTCGTTCAACGTCCACGTCGGGGGTATGTCGTCGCTTCACTCAATGCGGATGAGGCCGAGGATGTTTTCGATGTCCGCATGCTGCTAGAGGAACGTGCCGGGTTTCTGGCTACGCAGAAGCGGACCCAGGCCGACGTGGATAGCGTGCGCAAAGCAATGGACGAGATGGTCGCCATCCAGTCCAAGGGACATTATGACAGTTGGGCATGGGGTATTGCCAATCGTGCATTCCACGACAGGCTGTTCGCGCCATGCAATCGTCCGCACCTATTGCGCATGTTGAGCCAACAGCGGGATCTCGTGACGCTCTATGTTCGAATAGGCGGTAGCATCGCGCCCGATCCCGAAACGGCAGCCGAGGACCATCTGCGCATCTTTGATGCATATGTTCGCCAAGATGCGGCCGAGGTCGGCCGACTCAGCCGCGAGCATGTCCACCACACCATGACGCGACTTCTAGCCAAGTTGCGCGACCGGGCTTAACGGCGGCGCTGAAGCCCCCGATAACGCCGGAGTCTTGGCGAGCTTTGAATACATTCGACTATACACGCTAAAGAGGTAACTGGGATGACTACACAGCAGCGCATCGCAATCACCGGCGGCACACTCATCGACGGCATCGCCTCGGAAGCGAGACCAAATCCAGGCGTCTACGTGTTTGGAAACGTCATCTCCAAGGTTGGACCGCTCAGCGACGGTGAGAAGCAGGAATGGGCTTCCGCCAAAGTGATCGATGCATCCGGGCAGTATGTGATGCCGGGTCTGATCGATTCTCATTGCCATATGTCGCTGCATCAGGGCGCACTGCCGGGGGTCAAGTTCCCCTCCAGCGCCGAATTTTGCGCGCTGTGGGCAGGCCGCAACGCAACCCAGATCCTGCACGCCGGCGTAACCGGTATCTCGGTCCCCGGCGGCAAATGGTTCGCCGACGTGGCGGTGCGCGATTCAATCAATGGAGGCCTCCTCAAAGGTCCTCGTATGTTCGTGGCCGGTCGTGGGCTCACGCCGTACGGGGGGATATTCGATCAGACGCTCGCATGGACGCCGGAACTGGGCGGGGACACCGGGCCGACCGCCTCGGCTGGCGTAGTGTGCAACACGATCGACCAGTTCGTCACCGAGGTTCGTCGGCAAAGCAGGTTCGCCGTCGACATGATCAAGGTGGCCGATTCCTATTGGGGCGACATCCAGACCGTTTCGCAGGCTGAGCTTCGTGCCGTCGTCGAGGAAGCGCATCGGCGCAACCTCAAGGTCTGCATTCATGCTCGCGGTTCCGGTTCTACGCGCGATTCCGCAAAGGCGGGAGTGGATTGGATCTTCCATTGCGATTGGGCGACCGACGAGGATCTCGACGCGGTTGCCGCGGGTGGCATGCCGATCGTGCCGGCTTTTACCTCGCCACACATCGCCGTCGTCCACGGAGCCCAACTTGGCTTCCCCGAGAAGATGCGCGATCGCCTCAAGCGTCAGCTCGATGTCAATTATCGCGCCATTCAGAAGGCGCGGGAACGCGGTATCCGCATCCTCGCCGGCACCGACAGCGGCAATCTCGCTGCCTACGGACATGGTCGCTGGCACGGTATGGAGCTCGAAATCTTCGTCAAAGAGATCGGTATGTCGCCGATGGAAGCGATCAGGTCCGCGACCAGCCTGAACGCGATGACGATCGGCCTCGAGGGGCGCACCGGAGCGATCCAGGACGGCATGCTGGCGGATATCATCATCTGGGATCGGGACCCGATCGCCGACATCTCCACCCTCTACAAGACCGAGCACCTGAAGCTCGTCATGAAGGATGGCGAGATCGTCGATCGCACCACGGAAGGGTACCTTCCCCTAAAGATCGAACCGCCCCGCGCCTAATCGCTCACCCACCCTGGAACAAGGAGAAGCTGGCCGATGGCTGCGCTGCGTGAATTCGAGCTGCCGTTCGAGGGAACATCCATTCATTGCTGGGAGGGCGGAAGCGGTGTTCCGATCGTTCTTCTGCACGGCTCCGGCGCGGGCGTCGGCATATACTCGAACTTCAAACGGGTGATCGGCCCGCTGGCGGGCAAATATCACGTGCTTGCGGCTGATCTCATCGGCTTCGGCCGCTCCGGCTACAAACCGCAGAAGCCCTATTACGACATGGACATGTGGGTCCGTCAGGCGCGCATGCTCGTCGATAGGTTTGCCGGCGAACCCGTCGTTCTCGTCGGACATTCACTGTCCGGTTCGATCGTGCTCAAGGCTGCCGCAGGTTTGCCCTCGGCCCGCGCCGTCATAACCACCGGCACGACTGGAATGCCGAAGGCCGAGGGAAGGGCCGGCCCCCGGTGGCGCTACCCGGAGGGTCGGGATGCGGTCAGGGCTGCCGTCGAGCGAACCTTCTACGATAAGTCCTTCGCAACCGAGGATGAGGTCGACAGCCGCCTCGCCGTCCTGACGGCCTCCGGGTATCGCGAATATTTCGAGAGCATGTTCTCCGAAGACCCAGCTCACTACCTGAAGGTCGCGGCACTCGAAGACGCCGAGTTGTCCGCGATAGCCTGCCCGGTCGTCCTCATGCACGGATTCCAGGACGCCTCGTTTGCTCCCGAAGACACCTCGCTGCCGCTGGCGCGCAAGATCCGCGATTCGAAAGTCATCGTCCTGAACCGCTGCGCGCACAGCGTGGCCGTTGAGCACGCTCCGACCTTCCTCACTGCGATCGACGAGCTCGTCGCGCGGACAGAACCCGTTTCAACCAAGGAGAATTAAGATGATGTTTGCCGAACCGGGCATCTTTTATCGGTATGAGCCCGAGGTTCCGCCGGTCCCGTTGGTCGTCGACGTCTCGCGCAGCGGCCGCGAGTATCCCACCGATATGCGTACCAACGTGTCCTTCAACGCCATACACGACAACGCATCGATGTATGTCGACGAGATCTGGGCCGACGCGCCTCGCTATGGCGGGACGCTGCTCTATGCGTTGTTCCCGCATATGTATATCGACGCCAACCGGCATGAGCTCGACATCGATCCCGAACTGGTCGAGCTGCCATGGCCGGTCCCGCTCGATCCGTTCGTTTCCAAGCGCGGCCTTGGCCTCATCAAGTCGAAGTCGCGCTATGGCGAGCCGGTCCAGGAGCGCAAGCTGACCTATGAGGAAGTGGAGGACAGGCTAAACCGTTACCATCGGCCATATCACCGCGAACTTAAGGCGATCATCGATCGCAACAAATCGGCCTTCAGCAAGGTCTATCATCTCAGCTGTCACTGCATGTCCGCAGTCGGCGCCCCGACACATCCCGACCCGGGGCAGGAGCGCCCCGATTTCTGCGTCGGCAACGATGCCCGTGGCAACCGAACCAGCTCCCCCGACTTCCTCGAGCACGTCGCACAGCTCTTCCGCGATCAGGGTTTCAGCTGCACGGTGAATTTCCCGTATGGCGGTGGCGAGATTAATCGACGTTATGGCGATCCGGAAAATGGCGTCGAAAGCATTCTGGTTGAGATCAACAAAAAGCGATTTATGGATGTAAAGACATTCCGCAAAAACGAGGGATTCGGAGAGATCAAGGATGCAGCGAGCAGGGTGCTAGCTACGCTTTCGTCCGAGTTGCGAGCTAAAGCTTGATGCCTTGGTGATATATTTCCCGTGGCTTGAGGTGAGAGACCCATCACTTTGGCCATCTGACAGTTAAATTTGATCCATGTCGGGTGGGCATAGCCGGCATGGATCGTTTATTTCCAAAATCTACGGCGGACGTTACATGCTCGCTTAACTTGGCCCTCCCCGAATTGAAATCGTATTCAATTCACCGCCAGCACGCGATAGACCTGCATGCGCGAGCAGCCGATGGCCTTGGCAATGGCGGAGGGGGAGGCACCTTCGTCGTGAAGCTGGCGGATTCTGTCGTGGTCGAGACGCGGCTTGCCGCCTCGGTAGGCACCCGCAGACTTCGCCCGCTCGATCCCCTCGCGCTGCCGCTCCTTGATGAACCGCCGCTCCATCTGCGCCACCATGCCCAACACCGTCAGCACCAGATGCCCCATCTCGCCACGGGTCGACACATGCGGGTCGAGCACGGTGACGAACGCACCCTTCTGCTCGCACTCGTGGATCAGGTTGAGCACGTCACGGGTGTCGCGGCCGAGCCGGTCCAACCGCGTCACCACCAGCTCGTCGCCGGATCGCAGGAAGTCGAGGACCGTGGCCAGCTCGGCGCGGCCGTCGCGGCTGGTGTCAATCGGCTCGGAATGGGGACCCTGGATCGGCGTGCAAACGGGACCCCTTTTGGGGCACGACGGTAAGCGCCCGACCGGGTGGAGCTGGTCGGGGTTGCGCAGCCCGGTCGGGCGCGTTGTTTAGGCTCCCCGGCTTTAGTTTT
>JAFKJY010000140.1 GCA_017305835.1 Hyphomicrobiales bacterium | reverse complement strand
TATCTTCGCAATCGTCTCCACGACCAACATCCAAAACAAATGCCTCCGATCAAACCGGAGGCAGTGTGAAACACCTGCCGTTACAGGGGTCCCTTTTGGATGCCGATCACCCCTGAAACGGGGTCCTTATTCCACGCCGAAACACATCCGGGGCTGACAGCGGCTAATCCTACGTATCGCGTTGGCTGCCAAGCCGCTGGGAGGGATGCAACGGGAGGCGCGCAGCGGCCTCCCTTGCCAACGGGCCCTGACATTCAGGGCATACCGTTGCGAGTGCTGCGCAGCGGCCGAAGGGCGGCAATGGCCGCCTGCCGCCCCGTTCGTAAGGGCCTATCAGGGCGTGCGCTATGATGTCGTAGAACGGCGTTTTCGGGGAGCCGTCCATTTGGCCAACGGCACTTCAAGTTGCCCGCAGTCGACGTTTGCGATGGTTAGATGGCACGCTAGAGTACTACGATAAGGACAGCTCCTTATCGTCATCACAAACCGCAAAGATAGAGACTGGTAAGGGGCAATACCTTGAGCATGGAGCGGCTGAACTACGCTTGATAATCCAAATCAATCAGGCTTAAACGGCAAAATCTTCCCACCGGTTGGCTCACCCTCGATCTGACTTCCCCGTAACTTAAGCAGATGTTTCACTATTTCCGGATGACCTACTTCCAATGCAAGGTCAATCACATCTCTTCCAAAATCATCCTTGATGTTTATATCAGCGCCAACTTGACTAGATAGGAGTAAAACCATAGGCATATTCATAGATGCTACCGCGATATGTAAAGCTGTAGACCCGGTTTCGTCTTCCTGCTGATTGATCGAATCCGAGTCCGCCTTAAGAGCAGCCTCTACGTCGCTAAGGCTATTTTTTAATGCACCTTCGATAATATCAGGCCATTGCTCTTCATTCATGTGCCAATTTTTGATTCTCCTTATATTCATATTGGCACACTCCATCTAAAATTGTCTATAAACTTTTCCATTTTATCATTAGAATGACTTATTATGTCATTATCTATTGCGCTGGTGCCGTAAAAATCCATACGGCTGTTTGTGTCTGTTCTTGGATAAAATCTTTTCTCCTGAAGAACTCGAAGAAGATTTCGAATGCTTCTAATATAAACTTCGTTCTTACCTAACGTTCCAGACTCGCGAGATTCACGTACACCTACGCGGAGTTCTGCTACGGCCGCTTTTTTGTTCGAGCATCTCTCATATGAAACAATATCGATTCGCCAAAAGTCGCAAATCCGCTCACTTTGAACATAGGATCGGCGGAGGTCCCACGAACTAGAGACGTCAAGCAATGCGCAATCATAAACTCCTTCCCTTCTATATAATTTAAAGAGAGTATAATGCGAAATTTTCTAGTCTCTACCTTGTAGAGGCCGTCAAGCATCCTTCTGAGCATCTCATTCGACATATAGTCCGTATAATTTAGTTGGCTCCCATAAAATCGAGAAACACCCTTTCCTACATCGAATATCTCACCAAGAGGATCGAGAAGCGATTTCGCATTTCGGAAGTCGGTCCGTTCAAGGGTCAAGGGATGCGTCAGGAACTCAAAAACAAGTCGAAATTTGTTATCACCTAGCACGCTGACACAGCGAAACCAGTTTTCAAGGTCTTGGCGTGTCAAGAGTTTACTCTCCTCGCTTTCACGAGGAGCAACCAGGGCTATTATCTCACGCCTAATTGTGTGAGCCTTGCGGCCAGTTTCCAGCGAATAGTCCTGTAAAATCTTTAGCGCGCGTTCCTTTAGGAAAGGGAGATAGGTTTCCTGACGGCCCTTCTTTCCAGCACCTTTCTCTCCATCGGGAGGCGACGATTCGTTCATATCTCCCCACAACACTCCGGGCCGTCACGCGAGCCGAGATACCTACACGCTACAATTGTGACTAGCTCACGAGTGTCCACCAGCAAGCCTTTTAGACAGTCGCATTTTCGCGCATATGAACCAAGCTCGATCTGGCTGACAAGATTATCACCTCGTCAACAGGTATAATAGCGAGCAGACGTCAGGTCCAATATCGGACAAATCACAAGTTGCGCAGGACCGCCGCCGATCGTCGTGCCTATCTTTTTGCATTTCTTTGCGTGGACTGTGGTCGACGCATGCAAGAAATAGGTTGCCGTGCAACAGACGAACACGGCAATGGCAAATCTCGAAATATCCAGCGGACTTCCTCCTCGTGATGCGCACAGCAACCCGCATTCTATCGAAGGCCGCATCGTCATCCGTTTTGACTGCCCAACCCATGGCTTCGTCGGCTTCAATGTGCCCGGCACGAGCGTTAGTTGCCGCTTCTGCCGCCGCCCCGTCTACGGCGCCATCGTCGATCTGATCTTCGCCTCTGAAATCAAGCCGCTGGCTTAGCCCTCCGTGCGAACGAGGAACGACACTATGGGCCAGTCAATCTCCTTGCAGCGTCTCTTCGATGCCCCCGATCGTCGGGCCTGCGATTTGGCCGAACTCGATGCACAGCCAAATTCGCCGATCTTCATGCCGACGGCGGAAGCCTACGGCGAATGGCAGCGCGCTTTCTCGTTCTTCAACGAATGCTTGTTCAGCAACGCACTGCCCAACTGCGTCATCACCTATACGAGAAGGCGCACCGTGCTCGGCTATTTCTGCGCCGGCGCCTTCGCCAACGAAGACGGGGTGAGCGCCCACGAAATCGCAATGAATCCACGCTGGTTCGCAGCACGGGGCGAGATCGATACCTATTCCACTCTCGTCCATGAAATGTGCCACCTCTGGCGCTGTGTCTGCGGCGGGCTCAACCGCAAGAAGCGCCGCGACGCACCGGGCTACCATTCGGCCGTTTGGGCGGGCCGGATGGAGGCGTTGGGCCTGGTGCCTTCCGATACCGGCGCCCCCGGCGGCAAGCGCACCGGCTACCGGGTGTCGCATTACATTCTCGACGGCGGCCCCTTCGACCAAGCCTGCCGCGAGTTCCTGGGCTCCGGACACCGTATCAACTGGCGTGACGGGCGCCACGCCCTTCGTGCAGCCGGGCCGGCTGTCGACGGTGCCAGCCCCGCCTCGGTGACGATCACCCCACCGAGGAACACGCGCACCCGTTTCGTCTGCCCCGGCTGCGATCTGAAGGCCTGGGCGCGCGCCTCGGCCGGGCTGGCCTGCACTGGTTGCGGCCGGCCGCTGCTCCCTCGGTGAAACAAGGAAACCGCAGATGAACACCCACAGCCATGCACCCCAAACGGGCGAGCCGATCCAACTCCCCGCGCGCCGGAAGCGCAGCTACGCCGAATGGGGTATTTCAGCGAGCGTTGCCTTTTCGTCCTGCCTGCTCTTCCTCGCGCTTCTCAATCTCGTCGGCGGAGACGGACCGATTGGCTTTGCCAAGGCGGCCATCATGTCGGTCGGCGCGGGACTGGCTGCTTACGCGATCAACCGGCTCGCCATCGAGCGCGGCGCGGAGCAGGCAACAATCGGCTATCTCGGCGCCGGCATCATCAGCATAGGGTCGATCCTCGTCGTCGGATTCGGGTTCTTCGCGGCGACCTATCCAGGAGTGGTTCTCCCCAAAGTGGAAGACCTGCGGCTGTCCAGGCACGGCGCCGACCTCTCTGTCTTCGTCGGGGACGTCAGCCGCGGCGCCGCCAATGCGGGCCGCGCCGGCCCGCCGCTGCGCGCGGCGAAGGACGATCTTGCCGCCAAGCGCGACTGCGAGTTTTCGGATGCGTGCGTGTCGCGGCGCGGCGGCGGCAAGGGCGCGGTGTGGCAGGCGCTCGATGCGCTCGCCGGGCGGGCCGAAGCGATCGAACGCCAGCTCGAAGCGGGCGAGGAAACGCGCGAGCGCGTGCTTGCCGCGCTCGGCGAAGCGATTGCCGAGTATCAGAACGTCCTCGGGGACGACAGCCGGAGCATCTGGACGCGCCGCGCCGAACTCCAGTCGCTCGACGCGCGTATCCGCCAGCAGGCGGCGCAGCTCGGCGAGGCGCTGCCGCTGGCGCTGCTGTCCGCCTATGCCGGCGAACTCAAAGCGGGCATCACCATCCCTGAGCGGACCGAAGCGACCGCGGCCGTCAACGCGATAACCCGCAAGCACGGCGAGGCGCTCGCGGCCGTCGTCGCCTCCATCGACCAGGGCAGCGCCGCCGCGCCCCTCTTCCCCAAACGCGCGGGCGTATCCGACGCTTTCGACCACGTGGCCCATTTCCTGCCCGTCGCGGCCATCGCCTTCGTCGTCGACCTCGTCTTCCCGGCAGTCCTGTGGGCCTACACGTTTTTCGGGCTGCGCTGGAACGCCTATCGCCAGCAGGCGGCGGTCTTAGGCCGGCCCGATGAAAAGGCGCCTGCCATACCGCATGCCGCTCTGCCTGCGCTTGCCGGGCCGAAGATTGATGCGGGCGACGATACCCGCCACGGACATAGCGGCGACTACCGCCGCAACGGACACCGCGGCCTGCGCCGGCGGCAGCACGGCAATGACCGCAGGGACACCGATGCCAACGAGGAGAGCACGTGATGCGGCCGCACTCTCGCAACATCGGCGCGATCATCGGCATCAACGCGCGGTTGCTGATGTCCTGCGTATGCGGCATCGGCGCCTGGGCGGTCTGGCCCACGACACCGGAATGGTGGGGCCTCGGCGTCATGAGCGTGATGCTCGGCCTCGGGGCCGTCGGCGGCGTCGCCGACGCGCTGCGCGCCATGAGCGATCTCTACCAGCGCGACAAGGCCATCGCCGACATGATGGCGCAGGGCGGCCCGCCGAAATCGGCGCGGCTGGTGACGCGCGAAGACCTCAAGCGGGCGGGGATGATTCCATGAAGCGGGTCCCCGCCGATTTCGCCGGCCGCCGCATCCTCGGCATGACCTTCGAGGGAGAGCCGATCTTTGAGCCCGCCAATGCCGGGGCATCCCTCGTGCTGGCTGCCGCCGGAGGCGGCAAGACGACCTGCGTGACGGTGCCGGCGGTGCAGTGCCTGCTCGCGAGCAGTTCACCGCGAGCCATTCTTATCAATGACGTGAAGGACGGTGAGGTAGCGAGCCAAGTCGGCGCGATGTGCGTGAAACACGGCCGGAAGTTCGGCGCCGTCGATGAGTTCGAGGTTCTCGGCTGCGATTATCCCTTCCGGCTTTCGCTCAACGCCTTCGGCGCCGCCGTAACGGCATTCCGCAACGAGAGTCCGGATCTGCCGTTTATAATCGAGAATATCACGCACGCCCTGATCGACGAGCCCAAGGACGACGAACGCAATTTCTACTGGCGGGAGTCCGCTCGGGAGCGGATCGACTTCGCACTCCGGGCTCTGCTTGACCGCAGCCCCCGCCTCACCTTTCCGGGCGGGCTGCACGCCCTGCTCGCCGACCCGAAACTGTGGTCGCATGCGCTCAAGAACGCTGCCAAGGGAAACGACATATCGCTGGCAGCGCCGGCCAAGCAGATACTGGAGCTGAAGGAACAGAATCCCGAACACGACGCCCAGCATCTCGGTGCGGCGCTGACGGCCACCAAGATGTTCTCCTACGGCCCGCTCGCCAATGCGGGCCGGTTGCCCGATCTCAGCCACGCCGATCTCATCCGCGATGCCTGGGTGGTGTGCTTCGTCAATCCCGTGCGGCACGCCGACAGGCTGGGCCCCTTCTTCGCGCTGCATTTCCTCGCGCTGATGGATGCGCAGTTGCGGGGCGGCGCCGGCGGCGCCGACTACATCCTTGATGAGTTCTGCAACGCTCCGCTGCGCGAGAAACTGAACCGCATCACCATCGAGCGCGGTTTTGGCGCGCGCACAATCTATCTGGCTCAGTCGCGCCAGGACATTGTGCGGCGCTACGGGGAGAAGGAAACTGCAATCCTCGAAGAGAACTGCACGGTCAAGCAGTACCTGAAAATCAGCAATTTCGATGAGGCCTCACGCATCGCGAAGGCAATGGGCGAGGCGCTGCACGTCAGCAGCGGGCTCGGGCTGACCTCGGACAACCAGTCTTTTTCGCGCAACCTCTCGACCGGGCACGGCTGCATGTTTTCGGCCGACGAGCTGATGCGCCTGCCGCCCAACGAGCAGATCATCCATATCGCCGGTCTCGGGTGGATTCATTGCCTGAAAAACCGCCAGAACCAGAATGCTCCCTACTGTTACGACTTGACCGATAACAGGATTGAGGGCGGGCGCTTGCCGCCGGACCCGAAGATTCTCCTTCCGACGCCGGGGCTACGGCCATGAAGGTGCGGTTCCTGCGCCTCGGCTATTTCGTTTGGGTGCTGGCCCTCGCGGCAGGCGTTCTCGCCTACCTCGCGTGGGGCCTTCCGCATGCGATCTGGTCCTATTCCTACTATGGCGGTGAGCGCGGAGATTTTGCGTCGCGCCACTACGTCCGCTGCACCTTCGTCGGCCCCTACGGCGTCTTCACTGTGCCGGCGAAAAACGGGCGTTGCGGCTGGGTCGCCTTCTTCAAAAGGAAGGGCGATCAATGAAGCGAGAGTCTGGGCACCTCGACCGGCCGGTGCTTGAGATTGTAGCGCTCTGCAAGGTCGTAGGCAGCGAGCGCCTTCATCGCCCTGAGTGTCGCCGCTTCGTCGATGGTACCGGCAGCGATCTCACGGTCGCAGGTCGCTTTCTGGGGAATGGCAACGTCATAGGGCGCCACCTCGGCCCAGAACTGCTCGTAGGTGAGCGGGTCCAGCCAGTCTTCCACGTCGTTCCGGAACTCGAACCAGCGCATGGCTCCAGCCTGCCGGAAACGCATCGCCAAAAGCAAATTTGCACCGGAAAGCGAGGCATCCAATGGATTTGACCATCGCCGAAGAACTCGATCGCGCCTTCGATCTGGCATCACTGCGCCGGGAGGCTCGCACGATCGGGCGGCCTCACCAGTGGCGCGCCGCCAACGACCATCTCGATCGGTGCCGCCATGCCCGCGAGCGTGAACAACGGCTTTATCAGGCACGTTATCCCACGCGCGTCGAGGCGGCCCGCCGCAGGTTGATCGACGAGGCGGCGAAGAAGGGATTTGAGCTCAAGCCGCGGTGGGCCGGCGACGACCGCTTCGACAAGGCCGCCATCCAGCGCCAAGCCGAACGCGACGTCCGCCGCGCGCATGAAGGGCGGCTGCTGCGCATCGAGGAGTTCGAACGACAGGGGCTGCGGGCGATCGTCCATCGCTCGATGCGCGAGAACAATATGCGCGGCGTTGCCCGCGACGGGTTCGACCGCGCCGCCGACCGGCGCGCCGGCATCGAGCGGCGTGGCAGCCAGCGGGAGGGTCCGGGAAACCTGACCCAGTTTCCGCGCGGCGGCAATCGCCCGCGCAACCGGCCGCGGGACAGATGAGCGGGTAGCCCCGCTATCCCGCAAGATTCCGGAAAATAGAACGAAAGAATATTTCCCGGCTTTTTCTTGCTAATAGGAAATAGTTCCTAGTATGGTGCTGGTTAATGAACGAAAGGAGAACATATTATGCAATACTTATTCGACCCCAAGGAAATGGAGCGCGTCTCTGTCGCCCGGGAGAGCTTTTCTGGCCGCCTCTTGAGTGACGCCCAGTTCGATGAAGCCATGGCCATCACCGGCATCATCGAGCGCGAGATCAGGAAGACCGGCGCCTTCAAGGAGAAGCTGGCCGACTACGCCTATGCCTATGCTCGCACCGAGAAGATGGATGCGGCGCGCACCGACACTGCGCTGCGCGACCTCTTCAAGCTGCGTGTCGGCCGGTCCATGAACGAGATGCGCGAGGAATTGATCGCACGCGAGGAGAAGCTGACGGTCGGACAGAAGAAGGCAGCCTATGAGTATGCACTCGGCGTAGGTGAGATGATCGAGAAGGGCGACAAGATTTCCTTCCATCGCGCCTTCGCCCATCAGGGCCAGGAACTGGCGAAGGAACTCGACATCACCGATGCGGGCGCCAAGCGGCTCATGAAGGAGGAGTTCAAGGCCGCCGAGGGCTCGGAGTTCTACGAATGGGCCAAAGACCTGGAGGAGAAGTTCTTCCGCCCTCAGATCGAGGCCGAGAAAAAGCGTTCCGAAGAGCGTTCGCGTGGCAGCGACCGGTCCCGCGGCAACGATCGGGACGATGACACGCCCCGCCGCCGCAGTTCGGAGCGCACCTTCGAGCGCAGCGCCGGCCAGCGACGCTCCCAGCCGCGCGCGAGGCTGTGAGCCGATGCATGGTCTTAGCGACGCGCAGTATCCGGACGGTTCGGGCGTTCTGGAAAAAAACGGCCCGAACCCATCTGTTGTCAAAGCGGGCGGTCATTCCGGTGCGTCTGACCCGCCCGGAATTGGGCCTACCTCCGCCCTGCCGAGCCTTTCCGTGGACTGGCGGCTTTACGAGAAGCATCTGGCCAACGCCGATCTCACCGACGAGGAAAAACGTGAGTTCATCGAGGCGATGTGGTACATTGTTCTTACATTCGTCGATCTGGGGTTCGGTATCGAACCCGTCCAGCACGTCATCAGGGCAGCGGCTTCCGCGTCGCCGCCGGCGCGTCCGGCCACGATGACGGATTCGGGCCTCGGCGGTGCATTCGAGACAGCAAAGAACGATCAACCAGACACAGGAGGCAATCCGGAAGGGGAGGCATCATGAATTTCGAGCAAAAGAACCACAACGTCACACGGGCGGTGATCTATTGCAGAGTTTCATCGAAAGCGCAGACAAAAAGAGGCGATGGTCTGGGCTCTCAGGAAACGCGATGCCGGTACTATGCCGACTATAGGGGTTACACTGTCGAGAAGGTGTTCAAGGACGACCTGACCGGGCGACGGGCGGACCGGCCAGGATTGCTTGAGCTGCTCGCTTATCTCAAGGCCGACAGGAAGAACCCGCGTGTCGTCATCGTCGACGATCTATCGCGCTTCGCCAAGAACGTCCCGGTTCACTTCGAGATGCGAAAGTCGATCGCGCTTTGCGGGGGCATTTTGGAATCGCCTTCCATCGAACTACGTGACGATGCCGACGGCGAACTCCACGAATACATCCTTGCCTCCGTTCATCAGCATCAGAGCCGCAAGAATGCAGAGCAGACGCTGAACCGCATGCAGGCGCGCTGTCTCAAAGGCTACTACGTATTCTATCGCCCGGTAGGGTACAAATACCGGACGGTGTCCGGCCACGGGCATATGCTGGTTCGCGACGAGCCGGTCGCGTCCATCGTGCAGGAGGCGCTGGAAGGTTTTGCGTCTGGCCGCTTTGACACGCAGGTCGAGGTGAAGCGTTTCCTCGAAAGTCGCCCCGAGTTCCCGAAAGACTTGCCCAATGGCGAAATCCGCAGCCAGAAAGTCACCAACCTGCTGACCCGCGTGACCTATGCCGGCTATATCGAGGTTCCCAAATGGGACATCCCGCTGCGTGAAGCGAAGCACAAGGGCCTGATCTCTCTTGAAACCTTCCAGAAGATCCAGGAGCGGTTAAAGAGCGGCGCAAAGGCTCCCGCCCGCAAGGACATCAACGTCGAGTTCCCGCTGAGGGGCTTCGTCCTCTGCGGCGATTGCAACCGTCCGCTGACGGCGTGCTGGTCGACCAGCCGCACCGGCAAGAAGCATCCCTACTATCTCTGCCACAACCGCGCCTGCCCGAGTTGCCGCAAGTCGATCCCGCGCAATCGTGTCGAGGGAGACTTCGCGGAGCTGCTCCACGGTCTCGTGCCGACGCGCACGATGTTCTCCATGGCCAAGGACATGTTCCGCACGGCCTGGGACATGCGCTACGCCCACATGAATACCTTGAAGGAGAAGCTGCGCGCCGAGGTCGTCAAGATCGAGCGGCAGATCGAGCAGTTGGTCGATCGCATCGTCGATTCAGAAAGCAGTACCGCCGTCCGTGCTTACGAACAGCGTATCGCGAAACTGGAACGCGAAAGGCTGATCGCCTCCGAGCGCTTGCAGGACGACATCGGTCCGCAGCGGCCCTTCAACGAAATGTTCGAACTCGCGCTCGTCTTCCTGTCAAACCCTTGGAAACTATGGGCTTCTGAGCGACTGGAAGACAAGAGAACCGTGTTAAAACTCACCTTCGCGGACCGCTTGGCCTATAGCCGCGAAAGTGGGTTTCGAACCGCAAAAACCACCATACCATTCAATATGTTAGGAGGTCTCAACATGCGTGAATGTGAACTGGCGCGCCCGAAGAGATTCGAACTCCTGACCCCCAGATTCGTAGTCTGGTGCTCTATCCAGCTGAGCTACGGGCGCGCTCCGGGCCGTTCAAGCGAACGACCGACAGGGCCGGCAACCGTGTCCGGCCGCCGGGTGGACGCTACCTAGCGACTGATCCCGCCAATTGCAAGCGGCAAGGCAAACTTTAAGCGACCTGTGAATCCGGCGGGATGCGCCGCCGGGGGCGGCGGCGCGCAGGCCGCTGGACGCCGCGTCAGGCCGGCCTGCACAGCGCGTGGCGTGCTTCTTCGAGCCGCACCGGCTGGTCTGTGATGGTGACGGGGAAGGTGGTGCCGGTGCCCTTGGTCTCGTCCAGCTCGAGCGTGCCGCCATGGGC
>JAFKJY010000139.1 GCA_017305835.1 Hyphomicrobiales bacterium | reverse complement strand
CACAATTCGATGAAATGCGCGCCCTTCAGCGCGCTTTCGGAGAACAGCACGCCGTTGTTGGCGAGGATGCCCACCGGCATGCCGTGGATATGCGCGAAGCCGGTGACCAGCGTCGTGCCGTAGTTCTGCTTGAACTCGTCCAGCTCCGAGCCGTCGACGATGCGCGCGATCACCTCGCGCACGTCGTAGGGCGTGCGCGTGTCGGCCGGCACGATGCCGTGGATCTCGGCCGGGTCGAACAGCGGCGCACGCGGCTCGCGCAGCTCGAGCTGCCGCGGCTTGACGCGGTTCAGGTTGCGCACGATGCGCCGCGTGATCGCCAGCGCGTGCGCGTCGTCCATGGCGTAGTGGTCGGCCACGCCAGACTGGCGCGTGTGCACCTCGGCGCCGCCGAGGTCTTCGGCCGAGACCTCCTCGCCGGTAGCGGCCTTCACCAGCGGCGGGCCGCCGAGGAAGATGGTCGCCTGGTTCTTCACCATGATCGTCTCGTCCGACATCGCCGGCACATAGGCGCCACCGGCCGTGCAGGAGCCCATCACGCAGGCGATCTGCGGGATGCCGGCCGCGCTCATGTTCGCCTGGTTGTAGAAGATGCGGCCGAAATGCTCGCGGTCCGGGAATACCTCGTCCTGGTTGGGCAGGTTGGCGCCGCCGGAATCGACGAGATAGACGCAGGGCAGGTTGTTCTGCGCCGCGATCTCCTGCGCCCGCAGGTGCTTCTTGACGGTGACCGGATAATAGGTGCCGCCCTTAACCGTGGCGTCGTTGACCACCACCATCACCTCGCGGCCCTCGACGCGGCCGATGCCGGCGATCATGCCGGCCGAGGCGATTGCGTCGTCATACATGCCGAAGGCAGCGAACTGGCCGATTTCGAGGAAGGGCGAGCCGGTGTCGAGAAGCTGCGCCAGCCGCTCGCGCGGCAGCAGCTTTCCGCGCGCGACATGGCGCTCGCGGGCTTCTTCAGGCCCGCCGAGGCTGACGGAAACGGCCTTGTCGGCAATGTCGGCGACAAGCCCGGCCATGCGCTCGGCATTGGCGCGGAATGCCTCGGAGGCGGGCGAGATGTTGGAGCGGATGGCGGGCATGGGAAATCCTAGCGGATGAGTTCGATCGGGCAGGGGAGGTCGAGGCTGGCCCAGATGCGATCGGCGGTGACGGCGGTGGCGCCGAGACGGATCGCCGTTGCTATGCAGGCGCGGTCGCCGAGCGAGAACTTTCCCTTTTGCGCGCGCGCCCATAACTGCCCGGCGAGCACCGCGTCCTCGGCAACAAAATCGACGATGCCTATCTCGCTGCTGGACAGCAGCAGCGAGACGAGATTTTCGGCCACCGCCCGCTCAAGGCATTTTGCGACCACTTCCGCCACGTTCACGCTGCTCATGCTTGCGCCGTGCATGGCCTCCAGAGCGCGGTCCCGGCCGGGCTCGCCCAACAGCACGCACATCATCACAGACGTGTCGATGACAGCACTCATTCGGCGTCGAATGGGGGCAGGCCGTGCGCCTTGCGCCATGCGTTGGCTTCTTCGAGTTCCTGGCGCGCTTCCTCGCGCCGGTCGGCGATCAGTTCGTCCACCAGGCTGACGCCCGGATTGGCGGCCTTGAACCTCTTCGCCTCCTCGTCGATCCGGCGCATCACCCATTCGCGCGAGACGACGCGCAGTTCGCCGTCCACCACCTGCGCGACGAGCGTATCGCCGGCCTTGGCGAGCATGGCGGCGCGCATCGCGGCCGGCACCACGATACGGCCGGCCGAATCGAGTCTCAGGCTGGCGTAGGGAACCGAACGCGGCCCCGGAGCCGTTTCGTATTCAGCCTGCGGCTTTTCGGCGAAATCACGCGGGGCCATCGCATCACTCCCGGTTGAACAGGCCAACCATGCCATATTTTCTCGGATATGGCAAAGTTCATCACCCATGCCATAGTGCTACGCCTGCTCCGCCATCATCTCCCGCCCGATCAGCCAGCGCCGGATTTCGCTGGTGCCGGCGCCGATCTCGTAGAGCTTGGCGTCGCGCAGCAGGCGGCCGGTCGGGTAGTCGTTGATGTAGCCGTTGCCGCCGAGCATCTGGATCGCGTCGAGCGCGGTCTGGGTGGCGCGCTCGGCCGAATAGAGGATGCAGCCGGCCGAATCCTTGCGGGAGGTCTCGCCGCGGTCGCAGGCCGCCGCCACTGCGTAGACATAGGCGCGGCAGGCGTTGAGCTGCGTGTACATGTCGGCGAGCTTGCCCTGCACGAGCTGGAAGTCGCCGATCGCCTGGCCGAACTGCCGCCGCTGCTGCACATAGGGCACCACCACGTCGAGGCAGGCGGCCATGATGCCGAGCGGCCCGCCCGACAGCACCACGCGCTCGTAGTCCAGCCCCGACATCAGCACGGTGACGCCGTGGCCTTCCTCGCCCAGCACCTTCTCGAACGGCACCTCGACGTCCTCGAAGACGAGCTCGCCGGTGTTGGAGCCGCGCATGCCGAGCTTGTCGAGCTTCTGGGCGACGGAAAAGCCCTTCATCTCGCGTTCGATCAGGAAGGCGGTGATGCCGCGCGAGCCCATTGTCGGCGCCGTCTTGGCGTAGACCACCAGCGTGCCGGCGTCCGGGCCGTTGGTGATCCACATCTTCGAGCCGTTGAGCACGTAGCGGTCGTTTTTCTTGTCGGCGCGCAGCTTCATCGACACCACGTCCGAGCCCGAGCCGGTCTCCGACATGGCGAGCGCGCCGACGGTGGTGCCGGCGCACAGGCCCGGCAGGTAGTGGCTCTTCTGCTCCTGCGTGCCCCAGCGGTTGATCTGGTTGACGCACAGGTTCGAGTGCGCCCCGTAGGAGAGCCCGACCGCGGCGGAAGCCCGCGAGATCTCCTCCATCGCGATGACGTGGGCGAGGTAGCTCATGCCCGACCCGCCGAAATCCGGGTCGGCGGTCATGCCGAGCACGCCGATCCCGCCGAGTTTCTCCCACAGCCCCTTCGGAAAGTCGTTCTCGCGGTCGATCTCGGCGGCCTTCGGCGCGATCTCCTCGCGGGCGAAGCGCCGCACCAGGTCGCGCAGCGCCTCGATGTCCTCGCCGAGGCCGAAATTCATCGAGTGGTCATACATCAGCCGTCTCCCCGATCGTCTGGCGCCTCCGCGGCGCGTCTTCCCGCGCCGCGCCGACGAGGCGCATGGTCATTGCGTGATAGGTCCGCGCCACCTGCTCGACCGACAGCCGCTCGTCCGGTCGGAACCAGACGATGACGCCGGTGATCATCTGGATGATGGCCATCGCCGTCAGCGTCACGTCGTCGACGGTGAAGCGTCCGGCCTCCGCGCCGTCGCGCAGGATCTGCCGCAGCTCCTTCTCGTACTGGCCGCGCAGCTTCAGGATCGCCGTCAGCCGCTGCGGCGACAGGCTCCTCAGCTCCATGTTGGAGACATGGGTCGAATGCCGGCGCTCGACGTGAAAGCGGATGTGGTTGTCGACGAAGGCGGCAAGCCGGTCGACGGGATCCTCGCTGCCCGGCCGCGCCGCCTCCCAGCTCGCCAGCAGTGCCTGCATGTGCTCGCGCATCAGCGTGAACAGCAGGTCTTCCTTGGTCGGGAAGTAGCGGTAGAGCGCGGCCGCCTGCACGCCCACCTCGGCGGCGAGCTGGCGCATGGACACGGCCTCGTAGCCGTAGCGCGCCATCAGCGTCGCCGCCGCGTCGCGGATCGCCGCTTCCGTCGCCTCTCCGTTCGACCCGGCCGTGCGCGCCATCGTCTGCCTCCCGATGCTGGATAATAAAACGGTCGTTCATTTCTTTCAAGCCGGTTCGTGCCGTATCCCGTCGTGCGGGCGCGGGAACCTGTGGCCGCGCCGGCGATTGGGGACGCAGCAGGAGACGATATGATGACGGCGCACAAGAAACGGGAGAAATGGTCGCAGGACGTGACCGAGCACAGCGACGCGCTCGACCTCGAGGAGGGGGTCTTCGAGAAGGAGGACCCGAAGGAAATCGCGGCCTCGCTCAAGCGCTCGGCCGAGGCGAGCCACCGGCGCAAGGCCGAGCCGTTCCGCTCGGCCATGTCGATGCTGACCTTCTACATCAACCGCGCGGGCAAGAACCTGCCCGCCGGGCAGAAGAAGGTGCTGGAGCAGGCCAAGGACGAACTGCGTGGGCTCTACGGCCGCGAGCCGGGCTGACGAGGACGGGACCGCCCCTCTCCCCGTTCTTCAGGGGACAATTGCTCCCGTCCGGAAGCCCCCCAACCCGGCGTTTCCGTGGTAGGATTTGCACGAGAAGAGGGGGGGACGACGATCGTGGCAGGTTCGGCAGGAGGCCCGAAGGGGCTGGAGGAGGGCGACTACCGGCGCCTGTCCGCGTTCCGCTATGCGCTGCGCCGTTTCCTCGCCTTCAGCGAGGACGAAGCCCGCAGGGTCGGCCTGACGCCCCGGCAGCACCAGGCGCTGCTATCGCTGCGCGGCCTGCCGGAAGGCCAGAAGCCGACGATCGGCGTGCTGGCCGAGCGGTTGCTGATCCGTCCGCATTCGGCGCTGGAGCTGGTCGGGCGGCTGGAAGCGGCCGGGCTGGTCGCGCGCTCGGCCGATCCCGAGGACGGGCGCAACGTGCTCCTGTCGCTGACGCGGAGCGGGGAGGCCGCGCTCGCCGCCCTTTCGGCCAGCCATCTCGCGGAGATCCGCCAGTCCGCGCCGCACCTCATCGACATCCTCCGCCGCATCGCGAAATCGGACGATCGCGCCTGAGGCGCCTGCGCCGCAGCCGGCCGCCATCGGTCCGTTTCGCCAAATTAGTTGACTCAGTCCACTAATTTGGGACAGAACAGGCAGCGGAGACAACCGATGACGACCGATCGTGCCGATGCCGTCGCCGAGACCCGGCGTTTCAACCGCTTCTACACCCGCGTCGCGGGCTTCCTCGACGAGAAGCTGACGCACAGCCGCTTCACGCTGACGGAGGCGCGGGTGATCTTCGAGCTGGCGAACCGCGACGCCCCGGTCGCCTCGGGAATCGCCCGCGACCTCGGCCTCGACCCGGCCTATCTCGCCCGCTTGCTGAAGAAGTTCGCCGCCGCCGGCCTGGTCGAGCGCTCGCGCAGCGACGTCGACGGCCGCCGCCGCGACCTGGCGCTCACCCCGGCCGGCCGCACCGCCTTCGACGAGCTGCAGGCACGCGCCGACGCCGAGATGGGCGCGCTCCTGGAGCCGGTCCCCGCGCGCGACCTTCCCGGCCTCGGCCGCGCGATGCGGGCGATCGCGCGCATCCTCGGTCCCCGCGCCGCGCCCGCCGTCGCGCTGCGTGCGCATCGGCCGGGCGACGTCGGCTGGGTCATCTCGCGGCAGGGCGCGCTCTATGCCGAGGAATATGACTGGGACATCACCTTCGAGGCGCTGGTCGCCGAGATCGGCGCCGCCTTCATCCGCAATTTCCGCGCCGACCGCGAGGGCTGCTGGATCGCCGAGCTCGACGGCGAGCGCGCCGGCGCGGTCTTACTCGTCCGCGACAGCGACGAGACCGCCAAGCTGCGCCTGCTCCACGTCGAATCCTGGGCCCGCGGCCACGGCCTCGGCACCATGCTCGTCGACGCCTGCATCGCGAAGGCGCGGGCGGCCGGCTACCGCAGGCTGGTTCTGTGGACCAACGACGTGCTGGTCAGCGCCCGCGGCATCTACCAGGCGGCCGGCTTCCGGCTGGTCGAGGAGGAACGCCACCACTCGTTCGGCAAGGACCTCGTCGGCCAGAACTGGGAGCTGGATCTGTAAGAGTGGCCGGCGACGCCTCGCGGCGTCAGCGCCGGACCTCGAACCCAGCCGGCGCGTCGCCTGCGTCGGCCGTCCGCACCTCGACCGAATCGACCCGCGCCGGCCGGCCCGCGCTCGATCAGGCCGATCATCCGCGCCACCGTGTCGGCCGGTCCCGAGACCAGTACCGTCACCGCCCCGTCCGCCTCGTTGCGGACCCAGCCGGAAAGGCCGAGTACCTGCGCCTCGCGCCGCGTCCAGGCGCGGAAGCCGACGCCCTGCACGCGGCCGGTCACCCGTATCAGCTCCGTCCGTTCCTCGTCCATGTCGCTCCGCCCCGGCCCGCGGCTCAGTTGCCCCGCGCGTCGGCCAGCGCGCCCGGCATCTCCGCCGCGAGGATGTCGAGCTCGGCGTCCGGCCCGGCGCTGACGCGGATGCAGCGGTCGAGCCCCGGCGCCATCGGCTTGCGCACGAACACGTCGCGCGCGATCAGCGCCTGCATGACCTTCAGCGCGAAGGCACCGTCGCGGCCGCAGTCGATGGCGACGAAATTGGTGGCCGAGGGCAGCGGCGACAGCCCGTTGGCCTGCGCGATCGCCGCGATGCGCGCACGCGCCGCCGCGATCCGCCCGACGGCGGCCGCCAGGTAGTCCTGGTCGGCGAGCGCGGCGAGCCCCGCCGCCTGCGCCATGCGGTTGACGCCGTAATGGGTGCGGATCTTCTCGAAGGCGCGGATCAGCTCGGCGTCGCCGACGGCATAGCCGCAGCGCAGGCCGGCGAGCCCATAGGCCTTGGAGAAGGTGCGCAGCCGCAGAACGTTCTTCCGCGACACGTCGATCGGCGGCAGCGTGCCGGCAGGTGCGGTCTCGCCATAGGCCTCGTCCAGCACCAGCATGGTGGTGGCCGGCAGCGCGGCGGCGAAGCGCTCGACGTCGGCCGCCTCCCACCAGCTCCCCGTCGGATTGTCGGGGTTGGACAGATAGACCATCGGCGCGTTCTCGCGCCGCACGACCGAGAGCAGCCCGTCGATGTCCTCGCGGTCGTGCGCATAGGGCACCGCCACGACGCGGCCGCCGAAGCCGACGACATGGAAGTTGAAGGTGGGATAGGCGCCGAGCGAGGTGACGACCGGCGTGCCGCCGCTCACGAACAGCCGCACGGCGAGGTTGAGCAACCCGTCGATGCCTTCGCCGACAACGACATTGTCGATGCCGACGCCGAGACGGGCGGCGAGCGCGTCGCGCAGTTCGTGGTTCTCGGGATCGCAATATTTCCACATCTGGCCGGCCGCATCGGCCATCGCCGCCACGACGCGCGGGGAGGGGCCGAAGCCGCTCTCGTTGGCGCCGATGCGCGCGCGGAAGGGGCGGCCGCGCGCCCGCTCCTGCGCCTCAGGTCCTACGAAGGGCACGGTCGCGGGCAGGCTCTCGGCAAGCGGGGTCAGTCGCGGACGGTCGGTCATCTCGGCTCGCCTGTGGTGGGTCCGCCGGTCTCTACGACGAAAGCCGCGAAGCGGCAATCGGCTGCCGGCGCGCCTCTCCGCGCGTCATCTCGGCCGCGATGTTCTCTCCGATGGAGGATGGAGAGCCCCGGTCCCTCTGCCAATGAAAAAAAGGCCCGGCGCGACGCGCCGGGCCTGGAGAAAAGCGCTCTCGCGCTGCGGTCAGTGGCGGATCAGCTTCGAGATCGCCGTGTCGAGCGACAGCGTCGCGATGATGCGGTCGCCGAATGCCGGGTCGTCGATCCCGTTGGTGCCGTGGTAGCGGACGTCGAGCGTGACGGTGTCGGCGAAGGTGTAGGCGACGCCGGCGTTCCAGTCGACGTTGCCGGTGGTGAAGTTGCTGCCCAGCGCCGCCGACAGCTTGAAGTTGGCGGGGAGCGCCACCTCGCCGGTCACCGCGCCGTAGGTCGCGTTGTTCCAGACGTCCTGGTAGAGTTCGAGGCCGCCGGTGAAGGTGTCGTTGAAGGCGTAGGAGGCCTTGCCGTAGATCTCGCCACCGACCGTGCCGGTCTGGTCGTACAGGTAGTGGGCGTAGCCGAAGTCGAGCGAGAGGTTGCCGAAGGTCGGCCGGATGCCGGCGTAGAGGTCGATCTCGACCGTGTCCGGCGCCGTCAGCGTCGGGCCGATGTTCGAGGCCCAGATGCCGGCGTAGAACATGTCGTAGGAGGGCTCGATGTAGCCCTGCACGGCGAAGCCGTCCGACTGCTGCACGCCGCGCGAGACGTACTGGGTGGTGACGGCGGCGCCGAAGGCGACGTCGAACTTGGAGGCGATCTCCTCCTGCGTCGCGTCGGCGGCCTGCGCGCCGGTTGCGATCGCCGCGGCCGCGGCGGCACCCATCAGAAGACCCTTGAAGGTCATGGCTTTCTCCGAACTTTCGAATGTCCCCTGCAGATCCCCGGGCCGGGGCTGGCGGATGCTGGCGGCGCACCCCGTGAATCTGCGTCTGGCGAATCTATCCGCCCGAAAGCCCGCTTCTTCAACGCCAAATGCGCCCCCGGGGCGATCGTGGTCTTTCTGTGTCCGCTAAATGTTGCAAAAATGCCTCAACTTTTTGCCCCCTGAATGAGCAGTTGCCGCCGCCAGTGCAATCTGCGCCCAGATCAGGCGCCACGATGCCGCATTTGGGGGCACGGGTTGGAGCGGCGCACAGGCGCGGATCTAGCTGTCCGCTTCCGGCGGACCCCGCCGCGCGTCCTGCGTCGGCGCCGACCGCTCCAGCACGGCCACGCAATTGTCGAGGTCGAACGTCGCGAGGTGCGCGTAGCGCATGGTCATGGTCAGCGTCTGGTGACCGAGCCACATCTGGATGCGGCGGATGTCGATGCCGCCCTTGACGAGGCGCGAGGCGCAGGTGTGGCGCAGCACGTGCGGCACCAGGTCCTTGTCGTCTGCCAGCCCCATCTCCGTCTTCGCGTCGTTCCACACGGCGCGGTAGCGGTGCGGCGCCATGTGGCAGAACGGGCCGCGCGAGTGGCCGAACTTCTGCGAAGCGACGGCGCGGGCGCGGCTGGTCAGTGGAACCGAGCGGCTGCGGCCCGACTTGGTGACCCAGAAGGTCACGCGGCGCTCGTCCAGGTCGGGCCAGCGGACCTTGAGGGCCTCGCCCAGGCGCGCGCCCGTGTCGACGAGGAAGACGGAAAGCCGCCAGCAATCCTCGGACCGGTCGCGGATCTTGGCGAAGAGCAGCGCCTCCTCGTCGTCGTCCAGATACCTTATGCGTCCCGCGCGCTCCTTCTCCCGGCGGAACTCGGGAAGGCTGTAGATGTCGCCCATCTTGTAAGCCTTGCGGAGCAGCTTGCGCAGCGCCGCAAGTTTCCTGTTGATGGTCGCATTGCTGTTGCCGTTCTCGCGGAGCCTGCCGACCAGGAAGTCCAATGTCTCCTGGCCGAATGTGCTGAATTTTTGGCCGAGCAGAAGCTCGTCCAGCTCTCCGATGAAGGAGGTGACGTTGTATTTGTGCGATCCGTTCTCCCAGAGGAGGTCGCCATATTTGTTCAGGAGGTCTGCGAGGCTGTATTCGGCCACGGGCCGAATACAAGAAGCCGCGTTCCCGTATGTTACGCTGTAACCGGTCTGGAAGTCGAATGCGCCGTGCAGAATTGTCTTTTCCGGATGCATAACAAATCTGCTTCGACTTGATCGGTGACAAAGGTTAACAAAGCCAATCTGACCGGCCCGCGGCCGGTCAGATTGTCCGCACCCCATTGCGCCCGCCGGGATCGTCCTGTCCGTCTCTCGCCCCCGAGATGACGGCATGGACGCTCCCGCTCCCTGTCTCCCCTTTTCGGTGCTGCCCAGCGTGACCGCAGCGCATGCGCCATGTTGTCGACCGGGCTTCCCCACGCCCGATGAAAAAAACCCGGCGAGTGATGACTCGCCGGGTTTTCCGTTCCGATATGAACCGGAAGCTTAGAACGAACGCTGGAAGCGAATCACGCCATCCCAAGCACCGACGCCGCGGGCCGTCTGATAACGGATCTCCGGACGGATCAGGAGGTTGCTGACGGGGGTCCAGGCGACGTTGGCGCCGAACGCCCAAGCGCCGCCACCGACCGGATCGTCGAACCACTGGGCCAACGCGTTGAAGCCGACCTTCGGCGAAGCCTGGAAGCCAACATGGCCGAGGATCGACCAGTTCTGCTGGAGGGCATTGACCCGGTAGTCGTTAGCAACACCCGCGGCGAAGCTGGCGTACATCACATGCAGGCCGGCGTTGAAGCCGTTGCTACCCTGGAAGCGGGCCACAGCCTTGGCGCCCCACTGGCTGTTGAAGCCGTCGTAGCCGATGATGGCGCCGATGGAACCCCAGCCCTGCTTGAAGTTGATACCGCCTTCGACGTTGGTCGCCCACTGAGCACCCGCGACATTGCCGGCGTGCGCGGCATTCTCGACAAGAGCAATGATGCCCGAGAAGCCATTGCCACCGTTGAAGGTGTAGCTGACTTCCGCCCTGTTCTCGTAGCCGTAATTCCCGGAGTTGGTAAAATTCGGTGCGCCGTAGCCGAGGAAGCGTGCGTACGGGTTCTCGGTCTTGCCGATCCGGAACGTGCCGGAAGCGCCCTGAACCTCGATGAAAGCATGCACGAGGTTGAAGTAGTTGTTGTTAAACGGCGCCGCCAGAGGAGCGACACCAAAGCCGGAATCGTAGTTGAGTTCGACCTCACCATAGGCGCGCAGCGTGCCCCACTCGGTCTCCGAACGGGCGTCGAAGTTCGGCGCGAAGCGGGCGCGGTTCCAGTAGCCGGTGAAGCCCGCACGGAAGCTGATATCGTCGCGGACGTAGCCGCCGATCTTCAGGCAGGTCTCGGTGCCGGGGATGTAGAAGAAGCCGGCGCCGTACACGTCGCAGACGCGGACGTATTCGACCGGCTCGGGCTCGGCCATCACGACGGCGTCGGCGGCGTAGGAGCCGGTCGA
>JAFKJY010000138.1 GCA_017305835.1 Hyphomicrobiales bacterium | reverse complement strand
ATCGTGCCGCTGGAGCGTGACGCAGCCGCCGCCGACATGGTGGCCGAGGCGCTGGCCGGCCTCCGGCGCGAGCTGTCGCGGCCGGCCGCCGGCCGCGGCGCGCTGATCGAGGCGCTGATGACGACGGCGGTGGTCGGGCTGGCGCGCGCCGCGGGCCGCGGCGAGCCCGCCGGGACCGGCCCCGACGACCGCGACGCGCGCCGCGTCGAGCAGCTCCTCGCGCTGATCGGCGCGCATTTCCGCGAGCACCGGCCGGTCGGCTTCTACGCCGCCCATATCGGCGTCTCGGCCGCACATCTCAACCGCCTGGCGCGCGCCCGCACGGGGCTCAGCGTGCAGGGCCTGTTCGCGGCGCGCCAGTTCGAGGCCGCGCGCCGCGAACTCGTCTTCTCGCCGCTGTCGGTGCAGGAGATCGCCTATTCGCTCGGCTTTTCCGACCCCGCCTACTTCAACCGCTTCTTCCGCAGGATGACCGGCACCACGCCCGGCGCCTACCGCGCCGCCGAGCGAGCCAAGCTGGCGGCATGAGCTGTTGAAAGCCGGTAATTATGTATATACATTAATTATGGACATCACGTTCGATCCGGCGAAGCGGCAGAAGACGCTCACAGAGCGCGGGCTGGACTTCGCCGACGTGAAGGAGGTGTTCGCAGGACGGCATACGGTCCAGCCGGACGATCGCTTCGACTACGGCGAGGAACGGTTCATAACCGCCGGATTTCTGGACGGAAGGGTGGTCGTGTTGGTTTGGACTCCGCGCGGAAACGCGCGGCATGTGATCTCGATGAGGCACTGCCATGAAAAGGAAGAGCGCCGCTGGCGCAAGCATCTGGGTTGATCCGGACGACGCGCCGGAACTGACCGACGAGCATTTCGTCAAGGCCGACATCTACGAGGGCGAACGGCTCGTCCGGCGCGGCCGCCCCGTTGCCGAGAACCCGAAACGGCAGATCTCGCTGCGGGTGGATGCCGAGGTCCTGGAGCGCTATCGCGCGACTGGCCCGGGCTGGCAGGGCCGGATGAACGCCGCGCTTCGCAAGGCAGTCGGCCTCTGACGAAAAAGGGGCGGTCGCCCGCCCCTTTTCCGTTCGTGCCTTGCGGCGGCGTCAGAGCGCCTTGTCAGTGATGTCGTGGGTCCAGGCGCCGGACGGCTCCTTGGCGACGATCTTCTGGTCGAGCACCATCTTGGCCGTGCGGTTGTAGGCCGCCTCGTCGAGCTTGCCGTCGCCGATCAGCTTGGCGACCTCGCCCATCATGTATTTCTGATGGTCCTCGCCGTCGCCGCCATTGTCGACGACGATCTCCGCCGCCTCGTCCGGGTTCTGCACCGCATACTGCCAGCCCTTCATCGAGGCCTTGACGAAGCGGGCCATCTTGTCCTGGAAGGCCGGATCCTTGAGCTTGTCCTCCATCGCGTAGAGGCCGTCCTCGAGCATGTTCTCGCCCATCTCGGTATAGTTGAAGACCAGCAGGTCCTCCGGCTTGAAGCCGGCTTCGAGAAGCTGGCCGTACTCGTTGTAGGTCATCACGTGGATGCAGTCGGCCTGCTTCTGGACGAGCGGCTGCACGTCGAAATTCTGCTTGAGCACGGTGACGCCGTTGGGGCCGCCCTCGGTCGAGATGCCGAGCTTGTTCATCAAGGCGAAGAACGGATATTCGTTGCCGAAGTACCAGACGCCGACGGTGTGGCCCTTGAAGTCGGTCGGCTGCTTGATCGGGCCGTCCTTCGGGCAGGCGATCTCGAGGCCGCCCTTGGCGAAGGGCTGGGCGATGTTGACCAGCGGCGCGCCCTTGTCGCGGGCCGCCAGCGCGCCCGCCATCCAGTCGACGATGACGTCCGCGCCACCGCCGGCGATCACCTGCTCGGGCGCGATGTCGGGACCGCCCGGCTTGATGGTGACGTCGAGGCCGGCCTCGTCGTAGAAGCCTTTCGCCTTGGCCACGTAGTAGCCGGCGAACTGGGCCTGTGCGACCCATTTGAGCTGCAGCGTGACGGCGTCGGCCGCCCAGGCCTGCACCGCGGCGAGCGAGATGCCGCCTGCCAACATGGAAACGATCAGTTTTTTCATCTGACTTACCCTCTGAAGTCGCCTATCCACCACGGATAGACGGATGCCAGAACGTGAAGGCGCGCTCGACGAGCGCGATCACGCCATAAAAGACCGAGCCGATCAGCGCGGCAACAGCGATCTCGGCCCACACCATGTCGACGTTCATGCGCCCGATCTCGGTGGAGATGCGGAAGCCCATGCCGACGATCGGCGTGCCGAAGAACTCCGCCACGATCGCGCCGATCAGCGCCAGCGTGGAGTTGATCTTGAGCGCGTTGAAGATGAAGGGCGCGGCGGCCGGCAGCCGCAGCTTGAACAGCGTCTGCCAGTAGCCGGCCGCGTAGGTGCGCATCAGGTCGCGCTCCATATGGCCGGACGCGGAAAGCCCGGCCACCGTGTTCACCAGCATCGGGAAGAAGGTCATGACGACGACGACCGCCGCCTTGGACGGCCAGTCGAAGCCGAACCACATGACCATGATCGGCGCGATGCCGACGATCGGCAGCGCCGAGACCATGTTGCCGACCGGCAGCAGCCCGCGCCGCAGGAACAGGAAGCGGTCGGCGAGCACGGCGGCCGCGAAGCCCGCGCCACAGCCGATCACGTAGCCGATGGCGACCGACTTCAGGATGGTCTGGCCGACGTCGGCCGCCAGCACCGGAACGGAGGTCGCGATGCGCGCCGCGACCGCCGAGGGCGGCGGCAGCAGGATGAACGGGATGCCGGTGCCGCGCACCACGGCCTCCCAGATGATCAGCACCCAGGCGCCGAACAGCGTCGGGATGAGCACGCGCAGCAGCGCGTTGGCGCCGCGCGACGGCAGCTTCCACCCCGACAGCACGGTGACCAGCCGCCAGGCGAGCAGCCAAGCCGCGGCGAGCATCAGGAAATAGGACAGCCGCGCCGCGCCCTCATGGCCGCCGATCATGCCGATCAGCAGCCAGGCGACACCGTGCGCGCCGGCGAACAGCACCAGCCCGTCGAGGCCGGACGGCAGCGGCAGGGCCGACAGCGCGACCGCCGCCACCAGCAGCGCGAAGACCGCCCATGTGGCGCCGCCGGCCGAGCCGTCGCCGAGCAGCGGCAGCATCAGCGCCGCCAGGAGCGCAAGCAGCAGCGCCAGCGCCGCCTGCCAGGAAAGGCGCGAAGGCAGGCTCATGCCGGCCGCGCCCCCATCGCGCGTTCCGTCAGGCGGCCGACGAGGCCGACCGCAGTGACCAGCAGCACCGCCACCACCGAGCCCGCCACCAGCGCGGCGAAGATGTCGATGGTTTGGCTGTAGTAGGAGCCGGAGAGCAGCTTGGCGCCGATGCCGGCGACCGCGCCGGTCGGCAGTTCGCCGACGATCGCGCCAACGAGGCTCGCCGCGATCGCCACCTTCATCGAGGCGAAGAGATAGGGCACCGAGGTCGGCAGCCTGAGCTTCCAGAACACGTCGCCGCGGCTGGCATTGTAGGTCCGCATCAGGTCGAGATGGTTGATCTCGGGCGAGCGCAGGCCCTTCACCATGCCGACGGCGACCGGGAAGAACGACAGGTAGGTGGAGATCAAAGCCTTCGGGATCAGCCCGGTGATGCCGATCGCCGCGAGCACGACGATGATCATCGGCGCCAGCGCCAGGATGGGGATCGTCTGCGAGGCGATGATCCAGGGCATCAGGCTGCGGTCGAGCGCGGCGACGTGCACGATGCCGACCGCGATCAGGATGCCGAGCACGGTGCCGAAGGCGAAGCCGAGCAGCGTCGAGGACAGCGTCACCCACGAATGATAGACGAGGCTGCGGTTGCTGGTCACGCTGCGCAGGAAGGTGTTCTCAAAGAAATTCGCCGCCACCTGGTGCGGCGCCGGCAGCGTCGGCTTCTTCAGCGACAGCGTCACGCCGATGAACTCCAGCGTCGACCGCTCGACGCCGGCCCGCCGGTCGAGATCGCGCTGGAACGGCGCGTTGAGCACCACCGCGAAGACGTACCAGAGCACGACGATCCCGAGCAGGATGGTCGTCACCGGCAGGATCTTGGAGCGGAAGCTGTCCATCAGCGCCCCCGCGGCGCAGTAGCCGCGTCTCCTCTGCCCCGCGAAGAAAGGGCGGAACCGGGATTGCCCCGATCTTCTGCCATCAGCCCCAGCGCATGCAGAACCTCTTCAATGCAACCATCGAAGGAATCGGTGATATCCGAAGTAGTGAATCGCAGGACCCTGTAGCCCTGTGAACCAAGCCATTGATCCCTTGTCCGATCCTTAGCCATTCGGTCCGGCATGAGATGGTGCTCACCATCGATTTCTATCACCAGGCCACGCTCGTGGATGGCGAAATCGGCGATATACCAACCGATGGGCGCCTGCCGCCTGACATGAATGCCATACCAGCGGCGGAACTGGCGCAACTCCGACCACAGCTTGCGTTCGCCATCGGTCATGCCTCGACGCAGACGGCGCGCTCGGGACAAGGTGGCGGGCGCTATTCCGGTAGGCATCGTGACCCCCACCCCTAACCCCTCCCCACAAGGGGGAGGGGGAGCTGCCGCACGCCAAGTCCCCCTCCCCCTTGTGGGGAGGGGTTAGGGGTGGGGGTAATCTTCGGCTCCTCAATCCTCATAGCTGTGCCCTGCCCTGAGCCCGTCGCGGACGCGGGCGGCGATGGCTAGGAATTCGGGGCTCTCGCGGATGCCCAGCGGGCGCTCCTTCGGCAGGGTGGAATCGATCACGTCGGTGACGCGGCCGGGGCGGGGCGACATCACCACGATCTTGGTCGAGAGGTAGACGGCCTCGGGGATGGAGTGCGTGACGAAGCAGATCGTCTTGTTGGTGCGCGCCCACAGTTCGAGGAGCTGCTCGTTGAGATGATCGCGCACGATCTCGTCGAGCGCGCCGAACGGCTCGTCCATCAGCAGCAGGTCTGCGTCGAAGGCGAGCGCGCGGGCGATCGAGGCGCGCTGCTGCATGCCGCCCGAGAGCTGCCACGGGAACTTCTTCTCGAAGCCGGTGAGGTTCACCAGCGCCAGCGTGCGGGCGATCCGCTCGGCCTGCTCGGCCTTCGGATAGCCCATGATCTCCAGCGGCAGCGCGATGTTCTTTTCGATGGTCCGCCACGGATAGAGCGCGGCGGCCTGGAAGACGTAGCCGTAGGCGCGGTTGCGCCGCGCCTCCCCCGGGCTCATGCCGTTCACCGCGATCGTCCCCTCGGTCGGCTGCTCGAGGTCGGCGATGACGCGCAGGAAGGTCGTCTTGCCGCAGCCAGACGGCCCGATGAAGGAGACGAACTCGCCCTTGCGGACGGTGAGGTCGACGTCGGCAAGCGCGCGCACCGGCCCGTCATTCGTCTCGAACGTCAGGCCGAGGCCACGCGCCTCTACGACGGCGGCGGCGGTGCCGGCTGCTGGCTTCAATGGGCTCGCGAGGGCGTTCATCCGGATCCTTTGTCTGCGAGGTGGGTGCTTGCGCCTGCCTCGTGCGACGGCGTCAGACGCCGCTCGCCGGGATGCCGGACCGCCTCACCTTGCGCGGCGCCACCAGCTCCTTCCAGGTCGACAGCGCCTTGTTGACGGCCATGTTGGGCTTGCGCGCCACGAACTCGCCATGGCCCTGCTTGGCGTCGACCTTGGCCTCGGTCACCGCGACGTCGCCGCGGGTGAACACGAAGCGCGGCACGCCGGTCACCTCGATCCCCTCGAACACGTTGTAGTCGATGATCGACTGCTGCTTCTTCGCCGAGATCGTCTTCTTGCGCTTCGGATCCCACACGACGATGTCGGCGTCCGCCCCTGCGAGGATGGCGCCCTTCTTCGGGTACATGTTGAGGATCTTGGCCGCGTTGGTCGAGGTGACGGCGACGAACTCGTTCATCGTCAGCCGGCCGGTGTTGACGCCGTAGGTCCACAGCACCGGCATCCGGTCCTCCAGCCCGCCCGTGCCGTTGGGGATCTTGGTGAAGTCGCCGACGCCGGTGCGCTTCTGCTTGGTGGTGAAGGCGCAATGGTCGGTCGCCACCACCTGCAGCGAGCCCGCCTGCAGGCCGGCCCACAGCGAATCCTGGTGCTGCCTGTTGCGGAAGGGCGGGCTCATCACGCGACGCGCCGCATGGTCCCAGCTATTGTTGAAATATTCGGTTTCGTCGAGCACGAGGTGCTGGATCAGCGGCTCGCCGAAGACGCGCATGCCCTTCTGGCGGGCGCGGCGGATCGCCTCGTGGCTCTGCTCGCAGGAGGTGTGCACGACGTAGAGCGGCACGCCGGCCATGTCGGCGATCATGATGGCGCGGTTGGTCGCCTCGCCCTCGACCTCGGGCGGCCGCGAATAGGCGTGCCCCTCCGGGCCGTTGTTGCCCTCGGAAAGCAGCTTCTGCGACAGCGCCGCCACCACGTCGCCGTTCTCGGCATGCACGAGCGGCAGCGCGCCGAGCTCGGCGCAGCGCTGGAACGACGCGTACATCTCGTCGTCGTTGACCATCAGCGAGCCCTTGTAGGCCATGAAGTGCTTGAACGAGGTGATGCCGCGCTTCACCACTTCGGGCATCTCGTCGAACACCTTCTTGCCCCACCAGGTGATCGCCATGTGGAAGGAGTAGTCGCAGGAGGCCTTCGCCGTCTTGTTGTCCCACATCGTCAGCGCTTCGAGCAGCGACTGGTTGGGAGACGGCAGGCAGAAGTCGACGACCATCGTCGTGCCGCCCGAGAGCGCGGCGCGCGTGCCGCTCTCGAAATCGTCGGCCGAATAGGTGCCCATAAACGGCATCTCGAGATGGGTGTGCGGGTCGATGCCGCCGGGCATGACGTAGCAGCCGGTGGCATCGAACACCTCGTCGCCCTTCAGCTTCGGGCCGATCTCGACGATCCGGCCGCCGTCGATCTTCACGTCCGCCTTGTAGGTCAAGTCGGCGGTGACGATGGTTCCGTTCCTGATGACTTTGGTCACTGAGCTATTCCCCTTTGTCTTCTCGCCAGCCGACGCTTCTGCCAGTTGCGCAGATCGCGCACGAGCACGTCAAGCGTGCCGTAGATGGGCACCACGACGGTGAGCGTCGCCGGCCGCAGCGGATTGTATGTCGCGGTGTCGGCGAGCACCTGCTGACGGTGCATCTCGCCCACCCAGATTTCCGAGAATTCGTGGATCTCGTTCACCACCGCCTCGCGCACCTCCTCGATGCGGCTGCGGTTGGCCTTGAAGATCGCCAGCGCCGAGAGGAAGGCCACGACCAGCGAGATCGCCAGGATCACCAGCAGGAAGCGGACGTTGCCGATGTAGTCGGCCGGCGAGGCGGCGAAGAACCAGGCGAGGATGGAGAACACCACGAAGGTCTTGGCGATACGGAACGTCGCGTGGGCGCCGCTCAGCCTCTGCTCGTATTCGGTGTCGAAGTCCCGCTCGATCTGCTTGAGTTTCTTGGTGAATTCGTAGAGCCGCTGGTTCTCGCCCTCGGTGTGCTGGTCGCCGCGCGCGGCGCGCAGCGTCTGGAAGGCCTTGAGCGTCACGTCGCTGATCGCGGTCCACCCCTCAACCGGCACGATCGCCGGCGGCAGGTAGTCGCCCACCTTCTCGAAGACGATGTAGATGACGTGGATCGTGGTGACGAAGACGAACAGGATAAGCACCAGCGCGAACTCCGACACGCCCAGCATGTCGAAGATCGACTGGTAGTTCTCGACCACCTGGTTGACCAGCCCGACGTCGGGCAGGAAGCCGGCCGAGGCCGAGCCCAGGTCCATGAAGCCCGACAGAACGTAGAACACGACGCCGGAGACGAGCAGCCGCGACGTGACGAAGTTCGAGAAGCGGATTACGCCGTCAAGGAATTGTTCGACGTCCATCTGCGCGCCTCAATACGCGTGCCTCATACGACGATCTCCGCCGTCTCCATCACGACGCGGAGAAACACGCGGCATGAAAGGTATTGTCCAGGAAGCAGTGCCGTTCCTCATGGCTATCGCCTGATCACCTCAACCATCCGCGAGACCAAGGGTGATCAACAGCGAGCGTCCCAGTTTCTGCATCGTCTGATTGTCCATGCGCCCGATGACGTTCCCCAGTTTGGATTTGTTCGCGGCCTGAAGCTTCTCGACCATGATCTCAGAAGGTAGGCGCAGGCCATTCTCGATAGTCGGCTCGACGGCCACTCGAAAAAAGCTCGGGTCAGAGGAAAAGCTGGTTATCGGACACAAGAGAACGGTTCTCAAATTTTCGTTCAGCACGTCCACCTGCACGACGACCGCAGGCCGCGGCTTGCCAAGATCGCCGGGAAGCGCGACGACCACGACATCGCCGCGCCTCATACTTGGTCTTCACCTTCCCACATGTCTCGCTGCACTGCCTCGATCCATTCCATGACATCTTCTTCGTCGTCGGCAGCGGCAATTCTCTTTGCCTCAGCCTCCGCCAAAGCATGAATGGCAGGATCAGAAAGGTCCGGCGCCCAGACCTCGACAGGCCGATAGCCAGCGGCCAGCAGTTCCGCCTTCTCCTCCTCCGTCAGTTCCTTCGGTCGGCCCATGTCGGCCTCCTGTCGTCGAAAGCGCGCATTATCCGCCGCTCCGGCTCCTCATACAACGATCTCCGCCGTCTCCACGACCGCGTGGAAGAGCACGTCGGCGCCGGCGCTTGCCCATTCCTTGCTGATGTCCTCGGCCTCGTTGTGGGAGAGGCCGCCGACGCACGGGCACATGACCATGGTTGCCGGCGCGACCTTCGCCGCCCAGCAGGCATCGTGCCCTGCCCCGGAGATGATGTCCATGTGGCTGTAGCCGAGCTTCTCGGCCGCCGCGCGCACGCGTCCCACCAGCGTCGGGTCGAAGGTCACCGGGTCGAAATGGCCGACCGCCTCGACCGAGCAGCCGACGCCGAGCTCGGCCGCGATCTTCGCCGCCTGGCTCTCGATGCCGGCGCGCATGCGGTCGAGCTTGCTCTGGTCCGGGGTGCGGATGTCGACGGTGAAGACCACCCTGCCCGGCAGCACGTTGCGCGAATTGGGCGAGAACTTCACCTGGCCGACGCCGCCGACGGCGCCCGGCTGGTTCTCCATCGCCACCCGCTGCACCATCTCGAAGATGCGCGCCATGGCCAGCCCCGCATTGACGCGCATGTTCATCGGCGTCGAGCCGGTATGCGCCTCCTTGCCGGTCAGCGTGAACTCCAGCCACCACAGGCCCTGGCAATGGGTGACGACGCCGATCTGCTTGTCCTGCGCTTCGAGGATCGGCCCCTGTTCGATGTGATATTCGAAATAGGCGTGCATCTTGCGGGCGCCGACCTCCTCGCCACCCTGCCAGCCGATGCGCTTCAGCTCGTCGCCGTAGGTCTTGCCGTCGAGGTCCTTGCGCCCATAGGCGTAGTCGAGCGTGTGCATGCCGGCGAACACGCCGGACGCCAGCATGGCCGGCGCGAAGCGCGCGCCCTCCTCGTTCGCCCAGTTGACGACGACGATCGGGTGCTTCGTCCTGATGTCGAGGTCGTTGAGCGTGCGCACCAGCTCGAGGCCGGCCAGCACGCCCAGCACGCCGTCATACTTGCCGCCGGTCGGCTGCGTGTCGAGATGGCTGCCGACATAGACGGGCAACGCGTCCGGGTCGGTTCCCGGACGCGTCATGAACATGGTCCCCATCCTGTCGACGCCCATCGTCAGGCCGGCCTTCTCGCACCATTTGCGGAAGAGGTGCCGGCCCTCGCCGTCGGCGTCGGTCAGCGTCTGGCGGTTGTTGCCGCCGGCGACCCCCGGCCCGATCTTCGCCATCTCCATGATCGAATCCCAGAGACGGTCGGCGTTGATGCGGAGGTTTTCGCCGGGTGCTGCCATGTTAGCCAATGTCCTGCAGTTCTTCTAGAAAGCCCATCGCGAGCCGCTGCTCGCCGGGCGAATTGGAGTCGTGCTCTCGCCGCAATTGCTCGAGACGAGCCATGGGACCGAAGGTCGGCAATCCGAGCCTCTCCCTGACACTCCCGAGCTCCTCGGCAATCGGTTCGAGGCGCTTGGCGGACTCCGGTTTAAGCCGCTCCCGGAGCTGACCGGGAAGGACTGCATCATTCTGCCCGAACAACCCCCACTTTCCGCCGGCACAGTCGCGAAGCGCTTCCTGCAAGGCCGAGAAGTAGGCGGCCTCAAGGGCCGCCCTCTCCTTCTCCAGCTTGCGGGATCGCGCCACGGAGACCATGGCGTCAATCGACCATGCGGATCACCTCGCGGACGTGATCGATCAGCTCGTCGATCTGCCCCTTGGTGATGATGAGCGGCGGCGACAGCGCGATGATGTCGCCGGTGGTGCGGATCAGCGCGCCGCGCTCGAACGCCTTCACGAAGGCCGAGAAGGCGCGCTTGGTCGGCTGGCCGGGGATCGATTCGAGCTCGATCGCGCCGACAAGGCCGATGTTGCGGATGTCGATGACGTGCGGCTCGCCCTTGAGCGAATGCAGCGCGTCCTCCCAGTAGGGGCCGAGCTCCTCGCCGCGGGTCAGCAGCCCCTCTTCCTTGTAGGTGTCGAGGGTGCCGATCGCGGCGGCCGAGGCGATCGGATTGCCCGAATAGGTGTAGCCGTGGAAGAACTCGATCAGGTGCTCCGGCCCGGTCATGAAGGCGTCGTGGATTTCCTTCTTCACGAACACCGCGCCCATCGGGATGACGCCGTTGGTCACGCCCTTGGCGGTGGTCATGATGTCGGGGACGACGCCGAAATAGTCGGCCGCGAACGGCGCGCCGAGGCGGCCGAAGCCGGTGATGACCTCGTCGAAGATCAGCAGGATGCCGTGCTTGGTGCAGATGTCGCGCAGGC
>JAFKJY010000137.1 GCA_017305835.1 Hyphomicrobiales bacterium | reverse complement strand
CCGCGCCTCCTCGGCCAGTACCGCCGCGATCAGCGCCACCATGTCGGTGTCGCCGCCGACATGGTCGGCCTCGTAGAAGGAGCCGGCGACCGCGTCCGTCTCACGCCGCACATTGCGCAGGTGCAGGAAATGCACCTTGCCGCCCAGCCGCTCCATCATGCCGGGCAGGTCGTTGTCCGGCCGCGCGCCGAGCGAGCCGGAGCACAGCGTGATGCCGTTGGCCGGGCTGTCGACGGCGTCCACGATCGCCCTGAAATCCGCCTCCGTCGACATGATGCGCGGCAGGCCGAGCAGCGGGAAGGGCGGGTCGTCCGGATGGCAGCACAGCCGCGTGCCGAGCTCTTCGGCGACCGGCACGACCTCCTCCAGGAAGGCGATGAAATGGGCGCGCAGCAGCTCCGGCGCGATCGCATCGTATTCGGCCAGGTGCCGGCGCACGTCGGCGAGCGTCATGTGCTCGGCCGCACCCGGCAGGCCGAAGACGACGTTGCGTGCCAGCTCGCGCTTGCGCGCCTCGCTCATTGCGTCGAACCGGCGCCGCGCCTCCGCGACGATCTCCTCTGGGAAATCGCGCGCGGCGTCGCGGCGCTCCAGGATGTGGATGTCGAAGGCGGCGAAATCGGCGAAGTCGAAGCGCATGCAGGTAGCGCCGTTGGGCAGCCGCCAGGCGAGGTCGGTGCGGGTCCAGTCGAGCACCGGCATGAAGTTGTAGCAGATCGTCTCCAGCCCCGCCGCGGCGAGGTTGTGCAGGCTCTGCTTGTAGTTGGCGATATGCTCGCGCCAGGCCCCCTTCTGGTTCTTGATGTCCTCCGAGACGGGAAGGCTCTCGACCACCTCCCACTTGATCCCCGAAGGCCCGCCGGACGTCGTCACCGAAAGCTCGCGCTGGCGCCGCGCGATCTCTTCGCGACTCCAGACGTCGCCGGTCGGGACGTGGTGCAGGGCGGTGACCGCGCCTTCCGCGCCGGCCTGCATCATGTCGTCGATCGAAACCCGGTCCGTCGGGCCGAACCACCGCCAGGTCTGTCTCATCCGGTCCTTCCTGTGAGCTCCCCCGCGCGGCTGTAGATCAACGCCGTGGCGCGCCGCAATTCCAATTACCATTCCACACCTGTGTTGACTAGTATGGAAGTATGGTGCAACGTTGCGTCAAGAGGAGACGACGGGGTGACGAGAACAGTCCAGCCGGCCGACATCGAGCAGCGCGTGCCCGTCGGGCCGCAGCTTCACGCCATCCTGCGCGAGCGCATCATCCGCAACGAGCTGAAGCCCGGCACGCGCATTTCCGAATCGGAGTTCGCGGCCGCCTTCTCGGTCAGCCGCCAGCCGGTGCGCGAGGCCTTCATCAAGCTCGCCGAGGAGGGGCTGGTCGAGGTGCGGCCGCAGCGCGGCACCTTCATCAGCAAGATCTCGCAGGCCGCCGTGATGGACGCCCGCTTCGTGCGCGAGGCGATCGAGGCCGACATCGTCAAGCTGCTGGCGCAGGCGCGTGACGCCTCGCTCGCGGAGGAGCTGAAGAAGCAGCTTCGCGAGCAGCGCAAGGCCGCCGCCAGCGACGCCGACCGCTTCATCCTACTCGACGAGCTGTTCCACCGCACGCTGGCCGAGGCCGCGGGCAAGTCCCGCGCCTGGGCGCTGATGGAGGGGCTGAAGTCGCAGATGGACCGCGTGCGCTATCTCAGCCTGATCCGCTTCCCGATGGGCAAGCTGCTCAGGCAGCACGAGGCGATCGCGGGCCGCATCGCCGACGGCGACGTGGCGGGCGCGGAGGACGCCATCCGCGGCCATCTGCGCGAGATCCTCAACGACCTGCCGGCGATCGCCGCCGAGAAGCCGGACCTTTTCGAAACCAGGGGCGCGTGAGCGTCCCCGGCCACTACCACGGGAGGAAGACATGAAGAGACTGACGAGACTTGCAACGGCCCTGATCGCGGGCATCGCCGCCGGCACGGCGGCGGGCGCCGCGCTGGCCGCCGACTACACGCTCAGCGTCAACACCGCGCTGGCGACCTCCGACCCGCTCTACAAGGGTCTGGAATCGTTCCGCGACAGCATCGCCACCGCGACCGGCGGCAAGATCGAGGTAAAACTGTTCCCCAACTCGCAGCTCGGCCCGGACGAGGACGTGCTGGAGCAAGCCCGTGCCGGCGCGCCGGTGGCGGTCGTGGTCGACGGCGGCCGTCTCGCCAACTTCGTCAACGAGTTCGGCGTGCTCGGCGCGCCCTACCTCGCCAACGGCTATGACGGCATCCGCAAGGTCGTGACCTCGGACATGTTCGAGGGCTGGGTGAAGAAGCTGCACGACACGTCGGGCCACCAGGTGCTCTCCTTCAACTGGTGGCAGGGCGAGCGGCACCTGTGGACGGCCGGCCCGGTGAAGACGCCGGCCGACCTCGCGGGCAACCGCATGCGCACTCCCGGCGCGCCGGTCTGGGTCGAGACCGTGAAGGCGATGGGCGCCGTGCCGACGCCGATGGCCTATGCCGAGGTCTATTCGGCGCTCGAGCAGAAGGTCATCGATTCGGTCGAGGCCCAGCTTCCGGCCGGCTACGGCTCGAAGCTGTTCGAGGTGACGAAGTACCTGACCAAGACCGGCCACATCAACCTGATCACCGGGCTGGTGACCAGCGCCAAGTGGTTCGACAGCCTGCCGGCCGACCTCCAGAAGACGCTGCGCGACGAGGCGCTGAAGGCCGGCGACGTCGCCTCCTACGGCACCCGCGACATGCTCGGCCAGATCGAGGCCGACCTGAAGAAGAACGGCATGACCGTCGACGAGATCGACGTCACCCCGTTCAAGGACGCCACCGCCGGCGTCTACGACAAGCTCGGCTACGGCGCGCTGCGCGACGAGCTGCAGGCGATCGCCGCCAAGTAACCGGCCAGCCGGGGCGCGGCGGCACCTGCGCCGCGCCCCCCCGTTTTCAGGGAAAGCCCCATGCTCAAGCGCCTCGGCCAACTCGAGCTCGCGATCTGCGTCGCGCTGCTCGCCATCATCACCGGCCTCGTCTTCGTCGCCGCGATCACGCGCTTCTACGGTTATCCGCTGGTCTGGTCGGTCGACATGGCGCAGCTCCTGTTCATCTGGCTGTGCTTCCTGGGCGCGTCGCGGGCCATGCGCGAGAAGTCGCATCTCGGCATGGAGGTCATGGTCAAGTATCTGGGCTACCGCCCGCAATTCTGGCTGGAGCAGGTCTGCTCGGCGATCGTGCTGGCCTTCCTCGGCATCCTCGTCGTCGAGGGCGTCAAGCTGACGCTGCTCAACAGCGAGCGCACCTTCGGCGACAGCACGCTGTCCTATGCCTGGGTGACGGCCGCGGTCCCCGTCGGCTGCTTCATCCTCGGCGCCTCGCTCGTCTTCAACATGGTCGACGCCTGGCGCCGGCAGAGGGAGGGCGTGCTGGTCTACACCCGCACCGCGGCCGACAAGGGCGCCCCCGAGATCCTGGAACTGTAGAGCCCTCCCATGCTGCTGATCTCCGTCGTCTTCGTGGTGCTCATGGTTGTGGGCATGCCCGTGGCCTTCGCCACGGGCATCGCCGGCCTCGTCTTCTTCGTCACCGATGCCGGCATGCCGCTGTCGATCGGCGTCCAGAAGGTCGCCACGATGAGCCAGAGCTTCCCGCTTCTGGCCGTGCCCTTCTTCGTGCTCGCCGGCCACCTGATGAACGAGAGCGGCATCACCGACCGGCTGCTGAAAATCTCGCTCGTCGCCGTCGGCTGGATGGCGGGCGGGCTGGCGCAGGTCGCCATCGTGCTTTCGACGCTGATGGGCGGCGTCTCCGGCTCCGCCGTGGCCGACGCCGCGATGGAGGCGCGCATCCTCGGGCCGGCGATGATCCAGAAGGGTTACGGCCGCGGCTTCGCCGGCGCGGCGATCGCCGTCGGCTCGCTGATCACGGCGACCATCCCGCCCTCGATCGGCCTCATCCTCTACGGCTATGTCGGCAACGTCTCGATCGGCCGGCTGTTCCTCGCCGGCGTCATACCCGGCCTGCTGATGATGGTCGTGCTGATGATCACGACCTACATCATCGCCAAGCGGCGCAACTACGTCGTCGCCGACAGCACGAAGCCGACCGTCAAGGCGCTGGCCGTCGCCGCCTGGGAGGCCAAGTGGGCGCTGTTCTTCCCGGTCGCGCTGGTGCTGGCGATCCGCGGCGGCGTCTTCACCCCCTCCGAGGTCGGCTCCTTCGCGGTCGTCTACGCGCTCGCCGTCGGCTTCCTCGCCCACCGCGAGATGACGCTGGAGAAGGTCTGGCGCGCCTTCGCGCATGCCTGCTCAGACACGGGCCTGATCATGCTCATCATCCTGATGAGCGGCATGGTCGGCTTCGCCACCATCTATCTGCAGGTGCCGCAGAACCTCGCGAGCTGGATGCTGGCCGGCATCACCGACCCGAACATGATCGTGCTGGTCATCCTGATCTTCCTGCTGATCGCCGGGCTGGCGCTCGATTCCACGGTGATGGTGCTGCTGCTCACCCCGATCTTCGTGCCGATCATCAAGAGCATCGGCATGGATCCGGTCCATTTCGGCATCCTGATGATGTCGATCGTCACGCTCGGCGGCATGACCTGGCCGAGCGGCTCGGCGATGTTCGCCGTCTGCGCCCTGATGGACATCTCGATCGAGGAATATTCGATCGAATCGATCCCCTTCATCACCGCGGTCTGCCTGCTGATCGGCGTGCTGCTGTTCCTGCCCGGCGTCGTGCTCTGGCTTCCGAACCTGGCCTTCGGCGGTTAGGGTTCGCGTTGCAACGAACGCAGGGGCAGACCAGGTGAGCGAAGCTTTCCTCGATCCCGACCGGCTGCTGCCGGCCGAGCCGGGCATGCGGGCGACCGCGCGCAGCCTCTACGACGAGGTCGCGGCGCTGCCGATCGTCTCGCCGCACGGGCATACCGACCCGGCCTGGTTCGCGGAGAACCGGCCGTTCGGCGATGCCGCCGCGCTGTTCCTGACGCCCGACCACTACGTGCTGCGCATGCTGCGGAGCCGCGGCCTGTCCTACGACGATCTCGGCGTGCCGCGCCGCGACGGCGGAGCAGTGGCCGACCCGCGCTCGGCCTGGCGTCTGTTCGCGCAGCATTACCATTTGTTCGCCGGCACGCCGTCGCGGCTGTGGATCGACCATTCGATGAACTGGGCTTTCGGCATCGATGCGCCGCTCGGCCCCGACAATGCCGACAGATATTTCGACCTGATCGGCGAGCGGCTGGGCGAAGAGTCGATGCGGCCGCTGGCCATCCTCGACAAGGCCAATGTCGAGGCAATCGCCACCACCGAGTTCGCGCTGGACGAGCTGAAGCACCATGCCGCGATGGAAGGGCAGGGGCTCATCGGCCGCGTGCGTACGACATACCGCCCCGACGACGTCACCGATCCCGACAACCCGGCCTTCCTCGACAATCTGCGCCGGCTCGGCGAGCTGACCGGGCAGGACGTGGCGGGCTGGGATGGCATGATCGCCGCCCACCGCTCCCGCCGCGCCTACTTCCGCAAGCACGGCGCGACGGCGACCGACCACGGCGTACCGTCGGCCGCCACCGCCGACCTCGGCGCGGAGGAGAAGCAGGCGCTGCTCGACCGTCTGTTCGACGGCCGCGCGCTGGTGGGCGACGCGGAGCTTTTCCGTGCGCAGATGCTTACCGAGATGGCCGCGCTGTCGGTCGAGGACGGCATGGTCATGCAGATCCATGCCGGCTCGCGCCGCAACACCGACCCGACGCTGATGGCAGAGCGCGGCGCCAATCTGGGCGCAGACATCCCGGTGCCGGTCGACGCGGTGCGCGGGTTGCAGCCGCTGCTCGCCCGCCACGGCAACGCCACCGGCCTGTCGCTGATCTTCTTCTGCCTCGACGAATCGACCTATGCGCGCGAGCTGGCGCCGATGGCCGGCTACTGGCCGGCGCTGCTGCTCGGCCCGCCCTGGTGGTTCCACGACAGCCCGCGCGGCATCGCCCGCTACCTCGATCGCGTGGTCGAGACGGCAGGCTTCCAAAACCTCGCCGGCTTCAACGACGACACCCGCGCGCTGCTGTCCATTCCCGCCCGCCACGACGTCTGGCGCCGCTGCGCGGCGGCCTTCCTCGCCGGAATGGTTTCGCAGGGCCTGCTCGGGATGACGGATGCCCGGCAAGTCGCGCGCTGGCTGGCCTACGACGCGGCCAAGGCCGCGTATCGGCTCCCCTGAGAACTTATGCCGCCGGCAGGATCAGCGACAATGCCACGAGCAGCGTCAGGAAGCTGAGCGCGGTCGCCGCCAGCAGCGCCGCCGCACCGGCCTTCTCCTGCCCGAAGCGGGCGCCGAGGATGGGATAGATCGTCAGCATCGGGCTGCTGGCCAGGATCAGCCCCGCCGCCAGAAGTTGCGGCGGCACGCCGCCGATCAGCGCGAAGGATACGGCGACCGCGAGCGGGTGCAGGATCAGCTTGCCCGCCACCACCAGCGCCACGTCCGTCCCGACCGAGGTCGCGCCGAGCCCGGCCAGCGTGCCGCCGACGACGAACAGCGCGCACGGCACCGACGCATTCGCCATCAGCGACAGCGGCGTCGCCAGCCAGTCGGGCAGGTGGACGCCGATCGCCGCCAGGATCGCGCCGGCCAGGATCGCCAGGATGAGCGGCGAGCGCGAGAGGCGGCGCACGGTTCCGAGCGCCACCTGGCCCGGCGTCTGGCCCTGCTGCCGCGCCATCTCGGCAAGAGCGAGCGCCAGCGGGATGATCAGGATGTTCTCGACCAGCATCGACAGCGGCAGCGCCGTCAGCGCCACCGCGCCGAGTGCCAGATGCGCCACCGGGAAGCCGACGAAGCCGCTGTTGGCGGCCGAGGCACCGAGCGCAGCGATCGCCGACGCGTCGAGCGGACGCCGCAGCACGACGCGCGCGACGGCAAAGGCGATGCCGAATGCCGCCAGCGATCCGAGCGCGTAGGCCGCGATGTAGCTCCAGTTGAGCGTCTGCCTCAGGTCCTGCCGCAGCAGCGCGTTGAGGATCAGCGCCGGAAGCGCGAAGTTGAGGACGAAGACGCCGAGCGCCTGCACCTGCGCCTCGGCGATGAAGCGCGTCCGCACAGCGACGAATCCGACGGCCATCAGGAGGAAGATCGGCAGGATCAGCGGCAGGAGTTGGGTCATCGGGTCCGTCGGCGCGGCGGAAGGGCGGCTCGATCCTGTATACAGCAGGTGTGGGCGCGGACCGCCAGTCCCGTCATAGCCGATTGCCTCCAGCTTCTTGAAAATCTTCGCGGAAGCAGGCCGGGCAGCCCCTTGGCGAGGCCGGCCTCGCTGTATACAGTGCCGCCGGGGCTCGGAGGGTGGCCCAACCGCCGGGCCGCCGGGCGACAAGGGAGGTTTCCACATGAAGAACAGGGTTGTTACTTGGACGCTGGCCGCCAGCGCCCTCGGGGTTGGCTTCGGCTGGGCCGCATCCGCCTATGCAGCCGACACCGTCAAGATCGGTCTCATCATGGCCTATTCGGGCCCGTTCGCCGACACCGCGAACCAGATGCAGGCCGGCATCGACCTGTGGCTGGCCGAGCACAATGGCGAGGTGGCCGGCAAGAAGGTCGAGCTGATCAAGAAGGACACCGGCGGTCCGTCGCCGGACGTCGCCAAGCGCCTGGCGCAGGAGCTCGTCGTGCGCGACGGCGTCGACATCATCGCCGGCTTCACACTGACGCCGGAAGCGCTCGGCGCGGCCGACGTCGCCACCCAGGCCAAGAAGTTCATGGTCGTCATGAACGCCGCGACCTCGGTCGTCACCGAGAAGTCGCCCTACATCGCGCGTACCTCGCTCACCATCCCGCAGGTCAACTATGCCTTCGGCAAATGGGCCGTGGAGAAGGGCGGCGTGAAGCAGGCCTATACGCTGGTGGCCGACTACGGCCCGGGCCATGACGCCGAATCGTCCTTCGCCAAGGGCTTCAAGGAAGCCGGCGGCACGGTCGTCGGCGCCGACGCCAGCCCGGTCGCGAACCCGGACTTCTCCGCCTTCGTCCAGCGCATCAAGGACGCCAATCCCGAAGCCGTCTACATCTTCATCCCCGGTGGCGCGCAGCCGCCGGCGATCGGCAAGGCGCTGGCCGAGCGCGGCCTCACCCCGCCGAAGACCAAGCTGTTCGGCCAGGGCGAGCTGACGCTGCCCGAAGCGCTGGAAAGCATGGGCGATACCGCCAAGGGCATCGTCACCACGTTCCATTACACGATGGAGCGCGACGATCCGCTCAACAACGCCTTCGTCAAGGCCTATCGCGACGCCAACAAGAACCGCAGCCCCGACCTGTTCTCGATCGGCGGCTATGACGGCATGCACCTGATCGACGCCGCGCTGAAGAAGACCAATGGCGACACCGACGGCGACAAGCTGATCGAGGCGGCCAAGGGCATGGCGTGGGACAGCCCGCGCGGCCCGGTCTCGATCGACCCCGAGACCCGCGACATCATCCAGACCGTCTGGATCCGCGAGGTCAAGGAAGTCGACGGCAAGCTCCAGAACGTCGTGATCGACTCGATCCCGAACGTGAAGGACCCGCTGCACGGCGCTGCCAAGTAACCGCCTGACGTCGGGCGAGGGGACGGCTTCCGCTCGGGAGCCGTCCCGTCCTATCCTGCGATGGGGATTCGAAAACGGGCTCGCGGCGCGCACGCGTCGGCGGGCATTGCTCGAACGTAGGCTCAGGGGCGTGGTCGGTCAGGTCGCTGTCATCCTCTTTGACGGTTTTGCCTTCGGGATGCTGCTGTTCGTCCTGTCGGTCGGGCTGTCGGTGACGCTCGGCCTGATGAACTTCACCAATCTCGCCCACTGCGCCTTCGGCATGCTGGGCGGCTACGTCACCGTCGTGCTGATACGCTCCATGGGCGTGCCCTTCCTGTGGACGCTGCCGGCCGCCTTCCTCGCCGCCGCGGTCGTCGCCGTCGTGCTGGAGCGGTCGATCTTCCGCCTGCTCTACCGCGCCGGCGAGCTCAACCAGGTGCTTGCAACGATCGGCATCGTGTTTGTGGCGGCCGCGAGCGCGGCCTACATCTTCGGCACCGGCCAGTTGCCGATCCAGCTTCCCGCCTTCCTGCGCGGCTCGTTCGAATATGGCGGCCAGCGCTTCGGCCTCTACCGCGCCTTCCTGAGCGCGGTCGCCGTCTGCGTCGCCGCGCTGCTGGTGCTCGGCCTCGAGCATACGCGCTTCGGCGCGCGGGTACGGGCCGCCGTCGACAACCAGCGCGTGGCGCAGGGGCTCGGCATCGACGTCGACAAGGTCTTCGCCGTCACCTTCGCGCTCGGCTGCGGCCTCGCCGGCCTCGGTGGCGCGCTGGCCATCGAGATCGTCGGCCTCGACCCGTCCTTCGGCTTCCACTACCTCGTCTACGTGCTGATCGTCGTGGCGGTCGGCGGGCTGGGCTCGATCGGCGGCTCCTTCATCGCGGCCGCGCTGCTCGGCATCGCCGACGTCGCCGGCAAATATCTGGTGCCGGGGCTCGGCTCCTTCCTTATCTACCTGATCCTGGTCGCCGTCCTGTTCGTGCGGCCGCAAGGTCTCTTCGGCAGGAGGTAGGAGATGGCGCTGACCGAAACCCGTCCGATGCAGGCGCGTGCGTGGATCCGCAGGCAGAGCCGCTGGTCCGTCTACGAGGTGCTGTTCTGGCTGGCGGCGCTGCTGCCATTCTATTTCATGCCGACTTACCTGACGCTGGCGAGCCAGGTGGCGATCGCCGCGCTGTTCGCGCTCTCGGTCGACCTGATCCTCGGCTATGCCGGTATCATCACGCTCGGCCACGCCATGTTCTTCGGGCTCGGCGCCTATTGCGCCGGCCTGATCACCAAGGCCGGCTGGGGCGAGCCGCTCACCGGCCTGCTGATCGCCGGCGCCTTCGCCGCGCTGGTCGGCTGGATCATGTCCTTCATCATCGTGCGCGTGCGCCATCTCGCGCTGCTGATGATCACGCTCGGGCTCGGCCTGCTGACGGCCGAGCTCGCCAACTCGATGCGCTGGCTGACCGGCGGCACCGACGGCCTGCAGGGCGTCGACGTGTGGCCGATCTTCGGCCGCTACGATTTCGACCTGTGGGGCTACACGGCCTATGCCTACGCCCTCGTCGTCCTGTTCCTCGGCGTGCTGCTGGCCCGCCGGCTCGTCAATTCGAGCTTCGGCCTGTCGCTGCGCGGCGTCCGCGAGAACCTCAACCGCATGCCGGCGATCGGCTCGCCCTACCGCCGCCACCTGCAGACGATCTACACGATCTCGGCCGGCATGGCGGGCGTGGCCGGCGCGCTGCTGACGCAGACCACCGAGACGGTCTCGCTCGACACGCTGTCCTTCCAGCGCTCGGCCGACGTCGTCGTCATGCTGATCCTCGGCGGCACCGGCCGGCTTTATGGTGGCATCCTCGGCGCCATCATCTTCATGGTCGCACGCGACCAGCTCTCCGACATGAACCCGCAATACTGGTATTTCTGGATCGGCATCCTGCTCGTCGTGGTCGTGCTGGCCATGCCCGGCGGCATCCTCGGCGGGCTTGCCAGGCTGGTCGGGAAGCGCGGCGCATGAGCGAGCCGGTCGCGCTCAGGACCGAAGGCCTGTGCAAGCGGTTCGGCTCGCTGGAGGTCGCCCGCGACATCAGCCTGACGCTGCCGCTCGGCGCCCGACACGCGCTGATCGGCCCCAACGGCGCCGGCAAGACGACGCTGGTCAACCTGATCACCGGCCAGCTCCGGCCCGATTCCGGCCGCATCGTCCTCGACGGCACCGACGTCACGCGCTTTTCGACCGCCGCCCGCGTCAAGGCGGGCCTGGCGCGCACCTTCCAGATCAACAGCCTGTTTCCCGATCTCTCGCCGATCGAGGCGGTCACGCTCGCCGTATGCGAGCGCGCCGGCACGGCCGGGCAGTTCTGGCGCAGCCTGTCGGCGCACGGCGACAGCATCGACGAAGCCTATGCGATTCTCTCGCGCCTCGGCCTCGGCGACGTCGCCACGCGGCGCACGCGCACGCTCGCCTACGGCCAGCAGCGCCTGCTGGAGATCGCGCTGGCGCTCGCCACCCGGCCGAAGGTGCTGCTGCTCGACGAGCCGGCCGCCGGCGTGCCGAAGGGCGAGAGCGCCGAGCTGTTCCGCGTCATCGCCGAGCTGCCCAAGGACATCTCGGTGCTGTTCAT
>JAFKJY010000136.1 GCA_017305835.1 Hyphomicrobiales bacterium | reverse complement strand
GAGCCGGCGCCCACCCCCGAACCCGTCCCGGTCCCCGAGCCGGAGCCCGCACCCGCGCCGCCGCAGCCCGAGATCCCGCCGCAGGCAGCCGCGGAAAAGGCGCCGCCGCGCCCCGAGGGCAAGGTCACCGTCGGCAAGTCCGTCGCGCCCAAGGCCGCTCCCGCCCCCGCCGCGCCCGCGCCTGCCCCACGCGTGCCGTGGCTGCAGCGCCTGCGGCAGGGCCTGTCGCGCTCCTCGCGCGAGCTTTCCTCGTCGATCTCCGGCGTCTTCACGAAGCGCAAGCTCGACGAGGACACGCTGCAGGACCTGGAGGACGTGCTGATCCGCGCCGATCTCGGCGTCGAGACGGCGCTGCGCGTCACCGACGCGCTCGCCTCGGGCCGCTACGGCCGCGAGATCTCCGATGCCGAGGTGCGCGCCGTCATGGCCACCGAGGTGGAGAAGGTGCTGGCGCCGGTCGCGCTGCCGCTCGAGCTAGACCTCTCCCACAAGCCGCACGTCATCCTCGTCGTCGGCGTCAACGGCACCGGCAAGACCACCACCATCGGCAAGCTCGCCGCCAAGCTCTCCGAGGGCGGCCTGTCGGTGATGCTGGCGGCCGGCGACACCTTCCGCGCCGCCGCGATCGAGCAGTTGAAGATCTGGGGCGAGCGCACCGGCTCGCCGGTCGTCTCCTCGAAGCTCGGCGCCGACGCCGCTGGGCTCGCCTACGACGCCTTCGAGAAGGCGAAGGAGGCCGGCGCCGACGTGCTCATCATCGACACGGCCGGCCGGCTCCAGAACCGGACCGAGCTGATGGCGGAGCTGGAGAAGATCGTCCGCGTGCTGGGCAAGCTCGACCCGGAAGCCCCGCACACCGTGCTCCAGACCGTCGACGCCACCACCGGCCAGAACGCGCTCAGCCAGGTCGAGATCTTCCGCAACGTCGCCGGCGTCAACGGCCTCGTCATGACCAAGCTCGACGGCACCGCCCGCGGCGGCATCCTCGTCGCCATCGCGGCCAAGCACCGCCTGCCGGTCTATTTCATCGGCGTCGGCGAGCAGGTCGACGACCTGGAGCCTTTTTCAGCGGGCGACTTCGCGAAAGCGATCGCGGGGGTGGAATAAAGCATGGCCCCGAAAAATTGCAGATTTTTCGGACCGAGACCATGCGAAAGGAAAGCATGAGCCAGCACATCATCGAACCCGGCCCGTCCGAGGTGAAAAAACCGCAGGTCAATCCGCTGCTGAAGATGGCGCTGGAGCTCGGGCCGCTGCTGATCTTCTTCTTCGGCACCTTCAAGGGCGAGTGGCTGGCGGCGCAGTTCCCGGTGCTGGCCGGCCTCGGCAAGCCGCTGTTCATCGCCACCGCGCTGTTCATGGTCGCGACGGTCGTCTCGCTCGTCATCTCCTGGCTGCTCACCCGCACCATCCCGCTGATGCCGCTGGTCTCGGCCGTGGTGGTGCTGGTCTTCGGCGCGCTGTCGATCTGGCTGCAGAACGACACCTTCATCAAGATGAAGCCGACGATCATCTACACGCTGTTCGGCGCCGTGCTGCTCGGCGGGCTCGCCTTCGGCCGGCCGCTGCTCGGCTACGTGCTCGACGCCGCCTTCCGCCTCGACGACGAGGGCTGGCGCAAGCTTACCTTCCGCTGGGGCCTGTTCTTCCTGGCCAGCGCCGTGGTCAACGAGATCGTCTGGCGCGGGCTGGCCGCGCTGCTGCCGGCCGCGCAGGCCGACGAGTACTGGGCCGGCTTCAAGCTGTTCGGCTTCACCATCCTGACGGTGATCTTCATCTTCACCCAGATGCCGATGATCGCCCGCCACTCGCTCGACGGCGAGGGCAAGCCCGGCGAGTAGGCGGAACGCCGCATCCCGCGTGCCTGGAGACCTTCCGGAAAACCGTCAGGCCGAGGCGAAAACGGTGGCCGGCGAGCACCGGAGCGGAGCGTACATTCAGGTACGTGAGCACCGGAGCGCAGCCGGACGCCGTTTGCAGCCCGGCCTCACGGGATTTCCGGGAGGTCTACGTCAGGTCGTCGTAGAGCCGCCAGATCCACGACACCTCGTAGAGGATGGCGACCACCACGAAGCCGAGATGGAAGCGCCGGTCGCGGATGAAGATCGCCGCCACCGCCAGCGCGGCGAACGCGCCGTTGTGGAACAGGTATTCCGGGCCGAGCGAGGCGAAATAGTCGTCGCCCTTGATCACGGTGTCGATCAGGTCGAGCCCCTGCAGCGCCGCGAACAGCCCGAAGAACCAGCCGCGCCGCGACATGAAGTAGTCTTCGTAGCCGCCATACTCCTCGATGTCGCCGGGATAGAGCAGCGCGCACAGCATGAAGTGGACGCTGCCGAACACCAGAACGAACAGGTAGATCGGGAAGGTCATATGCTGGATGACGCGGAGGTGGAACTCGTACCACCAGAAATGGATGACCAGCAGGAACATCAGCAGCGTCCAGCCCAGATGCAGCCATGAGACGCGCTGGCGCCTCGGATGCTGGACATAGACAGCGACGCCCGACAGGAGCCGCGTGATCGACAGGCCGAGCACCATGCCGAGCACGATGCGGACGTGGAAATAGACGTTGGGGTCGATGCTCGCCGCGCCGTTCATGGCGCGAATGTGCAGGTGTTTTGCGCCCCGCTCAAGCGACGATGGCCGATCCGGCGCCGCGATCCACCGCCGATCGCGGCCGCCCCGCGGGCCTCACCCGCCCTTCAGCGCCTTCTCGACCTGCGGCATCAGCTCCTCGCGCACCGAGCGGTCGTCGAACGGCCCGACATGCTTCCAGGCGATCCTGCCGTCGCGCCCGACCACGAAGGTCTCGGGCACGCCGTAGACGCCCCAGTCGATGCCGGCCCGGCCGCTGGCGTCGACGCCGATCGCGGCGAACGGGTTGCCGAGCTCGCCGAGGAAGCGCCGCGCGTTCTCGGGCTTGTCCTTGTAGTTCAGCCCGGCGAGCGTGAAGCGCGGGTCGCCGGCGAGCTGCATCAGATGCGGGTGCTCGTCGCGGCAGGGCACGCACCACGACGCCCAGACGTTGACCACGGTGACCTTGCCGGCGAAACCCGTGCCGTCGATGCCCGGCAGGCCCGTGCCCTCCAGCGGCGGCAGCGCGGTCGCCGGGGCCGGATGGCCGATCAGCGCCGAGGGGATGGCCGAGACGTCGCGGCCCGACATGAGCTGCGCCAGGAACAGCGCGGCGAGCGCGGCGAACAGCGCCAGCGGCAGGAGCACCAGCCAGGGCCGCGGCCTGCGCTGCGCGGGCGCTTCCCCGCTCATGTCGCCGGCCCGGCCGAGCGGCGGCGCACGCCGCGCTTCTCCAGCTCGGCCAGCTCGCGCTTGCGCGCCGCCTGGTCGGCGAGGATCCAGCCGATCAGCGCCGCGATCACCAGCGCCGAGATGCCGTAGGCGGCGGCCACGAAGAAGGGATGCGGCATGCGCTCAGGCTCCCCTGGCCTCGGCGCTGCGCGCCGCGATGCGCCGCATGGCGATGACGCGGCGGCGCCAGATCTCGGTGCGCATCGCCATCAGGTGCAGCGTGAAGAACATGAGCGTGAAGCCGATTGCGCAGACGAGCAGCGGGTAGAGCATGCTGGCGTCGATCGTCGGCCCGTCGAGCCGGAACACCGAGGCCGGCTGGTGCAGCGTGTTCCACCAGTCGACCGAGAACTTGATGATCGGGATGTTGATGAAGCCGACCAGCGTGACCACGGCCGCCGCGCGGGCCGAGCGCGACGGGTCGTCGAGCGCCCGCGTCAGCGCCATCAGCCCGAGATACATCAGGAACAGCACGAAGACGGAGGTCAGGCGGGCGTCCCACACCCACCAGGTGCCCCACATCGGCTTGCCCCAGATCGAGCCGGTGACCAGCGCCAGCGCCGTGAAGGCGGCGCCGATCGGCGCGGCCGCCTTGAGCGAGACGTCGGCCAGCGGATGCCGCCAGACCAGCGTGCCCAGCGCCGCGATCGCCATGATCGTGTAGCACATCATCGACAGCCAGGCGAAAGGCACGTGGATGTACATGATGCGCACGGTCGTGCCCTGCTGGTAGTCCGCGGGCGCGGAAAAGGCCATCCACAGGCCGGCCGCCAGCACGATCGCCGTCAGCCCGGCCAGCCACGGCACGACGCGATCCGCCAGCGCGACGAAGCGCGTCGGATTGGCGATGTCGGTCCAGCGGCGGGCGGAAACGGCGGTCTCGCTCATGTCAGGCTAAATAGACCGCGCGAATGCGGCGCGCAATTGACGCGGGTCAAAGCCGCGTGAGGGGCATTGTCGCGGGCGCGTCAGCGGCGGGCCGAGACGAGCAGGAACATCGGCCGCTCGATCTCTTCGGCAAGGCCGGGATCGCGCGCGATCTGCTCCGGCGTCGGGCAGAACTCGACCAGCCGCTCGACCGTGAAGCCGCTGCCGGTCAGCGCCGAAAAGGTCGTGCCGATCGTGCGGTGGTGCTTCACCACGCCGGGGCTCAGCCAGTCGGAAACGCGCTCGCCCTCGCGGAAATAGCCGTCGACCGGCCATGTCCGGCGCCCGTCTTCCGCCACGATCCAGCCCGGCCGGGCCGAGCCCATGTAGACGGGGTGCTCGGTCGAGAAGACCAGCCGGCCGCCCGGCGCGAGCGCGTCGGCGATCATGCCGTATAGGCGACTGGCGTCCTCCACGTAGTGGAAGGCGAGCGAGCTGTAGACGAGGTCGAACCCGCCGCGCGGCAGCGCCAGCGTCTCGAGGTCGCCGCGCCGGTAGTCGATCCGCCCGTCACCGCCCATCTCGCGGGCGCGCGCCAGCATCCTCTCCGACACGTCGATGGCGGTGACCTGCGCGGCCCCCTGCTCCGCCGCCCAGCGCGAGAACCAGCCGTAGCCGCAGCCGAGGTCGGCCACGCGCAGCCCCGCGATGTCGGGCAGCATGGCGCGCAGCACCGGCCATTCGGGCGCCCCGTCGAGCCCTTCGACGGAGCGCCTGAGCCGGCTGTATCCGTCGAAGAACTCGGGACGGTCGTAGACGTTCTGCGCCATGCGGCTCCCTTACCGCCAGCCCAGCCCCGGCGCCACGTGCTTGAGGATCGCCTCGATCACGTGGGCGTTGTAGTCGACGCCGAGCTGGTTCGGCACGGTGAGCAGCAGCGTGTCGGCCTCGGCGATCGCCTCGTCCGACTTCAGCTCCTCGATCAGCTTGTCCGGCTCGGCCGCGTAGTGGCGGCCGAACACGGCCCGCGTGTTCGCCTCGATGTAGCCGAACTGGTCCTGGCTGTCGGCGTCGTGGCCGAAATACATGCGGTCCATGTCGTTGACGAGCGCGAAGATCGAGCGGCTGACCGAGACGCGCGGCTCGCGCGCGTGCCCCGCCTCCTTCCAGGCGGCGCGGTAGGCGCGGATCTGCTTGGCCTGCTGCACGTGGAACGGCTCGCCGCTCTCGTCGAACTTGAGCGTCGAGCTCTGCAGGTTCATGCCGAGCTTGGCCGCCCAGATCGCGGTCGAGTCGGTCGCCGCCCCCCACCAGATACGCTCGCGCAGCCCTTCCGAATGCGGCTCGAGCCTGAGCAGGCCGGGCGGGTTGGGAAACATCGGGCGCGGGTTCGGCTGCGCGAAGCCCTTGCCGGTGAGCCCCTGCAGGAAGATCTCGGCGTTGGTGCGCGCCATGTCGGCGTCGCTCTGGCCCTCCTGCGGCACGTAGCCGAAGTAGCGCCAGCCGTCGATCACCTGCTCGGGCGAGCCGCGGCTGATGCCGAGCTGCAGCCGCCCGCCGGCGATCAGGTCGGCCGCGCCGGCGTCCTCGATCATGTAGAGCGGGTTCTCGTAGCGCATGTCGATGACGGCGGTGCCGAGCTCGATCCGGCTCGTCTTGGCGCCCGCCGCCGCCAGCAGCGGGAACGGAGAGGCGAGCTGCCGGGCGAAATGGTGCACGCGGTAGTAGGCGCCGTCGGCGCCGAGCTCCTCCGCCGCCACCGCGAGGTCGATGGACTGGAGCAGCGCGTCCGACGCCGAGCGCGTCAGCGACTGCGGCGAGGGCGACCAGTGGCCGAAGGAAAGGAAACCGATGTTTTTCATGTCTCACCTTGCGAGGGCCTGCCCAGTGGGAATGTCGGGGGCCCGAGTGTCCACGCACAGATGAGGGACCGGCGCGGCAAGATCAACGATAGGGCACGGCGCCGGGCGGCGACAGTGTGTGCACCGTTGCGTTACGAAGCTGCTTTCGGCTCCAGTGCCGGAGGCGCACAACGCCAGTTTGAGCTATTGTCCAAATCACCGGGATAAGGGAGAGTTTCGGCGGGGTGCAGCGCCGAATGCACCGTTTTGCGCTGAGGGCGGACCCGATGTGGAAGTATGCCGAGCGGACGATGGCTGTCGTCGGTTTCATTGCAACGGTGGCCGGGACGATCATTGGATATTACGCTCTCGTTTCGCCAGCGGACCTTTCAAATAATCTCGCGGCGATAGCGGACCGCCTGGCCAAAGAGCCAGTACTGGAAGAACGTGAGCGGCTATTCGTCGGCCAGGTTCTCGAATCTTCCCCGGGGCTTATGATATACGCCGTCAAGGAGACCACATCCGCTAGCGGGTCGATGGTGCTCACCGTCTGCGATTCTGTTGCGAAATCGGAAATCGGGAGGGCGATGTTTTCGTTCGGTCGCGAGAGTGCCGAATTTTATCCCACCTTCCCCCGCAGATCCGAGGCGCTGACCATTCAGATCAACGCGACTATCGGCGGCCAGACGCTTTTCAGGGAGGAAGAGTGGCGTCTCGACAATACAAACTGGGCGAGAACGGCAGTTCCCCGAATATCGGAAACGTCGCCTGCGGCGTGTAGCTAGTCCCCTGCCCATCTGAGCGCCAGCGCCGCCGCCGCGGGCCCGACCACGGCGAAGAACAGGGTCAGGGCGGTGAGAATCAGGAAGGGCGGCAGGAACGGGTCGGGCTCGGCGACGGCCGCATAGCTCGCCGAGACGCCGAAGATCAGCACGGGGATGGCCAGCGGCAGCACCAGCACCGACACCAGCACCCCGCCGCGCGGCAGCGCGACGGCCACCGCCGCCCCCGCGGCGCCGATGAAGGCGAGCGCCGGCGTGCCGACGGCGAGCGTCAGCGTCGTCGCGCCGGCCGCGACCGGGTCGAGGTTCATGAACAGCGCCAGCAGCGGCGAGGCCACCACCAGCGGCAGCACGGCGCCGGTCCAGTGGGCCAGGCACTTCACGAAGACGGTGAAGGCCGTCATGTGCCGGGCGCCGGCCATCAGCATCAGGTCGAGCGAGCCGTCCTCGCGGTCGGCCTGGAACAGCCGGTCGAGGCCCAGCAGCGCCGCGAGCAGCGCGCCGATCCACAGGATCGCCGGCCCGATGCGGGCGAGCAGGGCGAGATCCGGCCCGACGCCGAACGGCACCACCGCGATGACGGCGAGGAAGAAGATCACGCCCGTCAGCGCCCCGCCGCCGGCGCGGGTCGAGAGGCGGATGTCGCGGAGGTAGAGGGCGAGCATCAGCGCGCGCCCTCCGCCATCCGCAGCTCCGCTCCCGCCAGCCCCAGCGGCAGGTGGGTGGCGGCGACGATGATGCCTCCGTCCTCCAGATGCGCGCCCATCAGCGCGGAAAACTGCGCCTCCGACGCCTTGTCCAGCCCCGCCGTCGGCTCGTCGAGCAGCCAGACCGGCCGGTAGCTGACCAGCAGCCGCGCGATCGCGGCGCGCCGCCGCTGCCCGGTCGAGAGGTAGCCGAACGGCAGGTGGCCGATGTCGCCCAGGCCCACCATCTCCAGCGCCTCGTCGACCTCGCAATGCGGCTCGCCGAGGAAATCGCGCCAGAAGGCGAGGTTTTCGGTCACCGTCAGCGCCGTCTTCATCGCGTTCTGGTGGCCGAGATAGTGCGCGGCCGCGGCCACGTCCGGCCAGTCCGCGCCGCCGCCCTCGATTCGCGCCGCGCCCGCCGCCGCCGGCAGCAGGCCGGCCAGGACACGCAGCAGCGTCGACTTGCCGGCCCCGTTCGGCCCGGTGATGGTCAGCGCCTCGCCGGCGCCGAGCGCGAACGAGACGCCGGAAAACACCGGCTCGCCGCCGCGTTCGCCCGCCAGACCCTCGGCGATCAGCCTCATTTCGCTCCCCTCGCCGCGTCTTGCCGCCTCGCGGCATTTTGGCCCTCGGCGGCTCTGGAACTTCTCTACGAAATTCTCTATAGCCCGGACAACCGTGCCAGCGGTCGGCACGTCGAGCATCATTGCGCCGAACCCAGCGCGAGCCCTCCCCGGGCGGACGCGAGGAACGGACAGCGGAAATGACCGCACCCGCAGCTTCGCGTCTCCCCGCGACCGGCGTCCTGTTCCTCTTCGGCAAACGACAGTTAGGGACGCACGTGTCTAAATCTCTCGACAGCTTCAATTGCCGCCGCACCCTCAAGGTGGGCTCGTCCGACTATGTCTATTTCGACCTGAAGGAGGCCGAGAAGAACGGCCTGACCGGCATCTCGCGCCTGCCCTACTCGATGAAGGTGCTGCTGGAGAACCTGCTGCGCAACGAGGACGGCCGCTCGGTGACGAAGGAGGCCATCCAGGCGGTCGCGAAATGGCTGGACGACCGCGGCGCGGCCGGCGTCGAGATCGCCTACCGCCCGGCCCGCGTGCTGATGCAGGACTTCACCGGCGTCCCGGCCGTGGTCGACCTCGCGGCGATGCGCGACGGCATCAAGGCGCTCGGCGGCGATCCCGAGAAGATCAACCCGCTCGTCCCGGTCGACCTCGTCATCGACCACTCCGTCATCGTCGACGAGTTCGGCACGCCGATGGCCTTCGCCCGCAACGTCGAGCTCGAATACCAGCGCAACGAGGAGCGCTACAAGTTCCTGAAATGGGGCCAGCAGGCCTTCCGCAACTTCCGCGTCGTGCCGCCCGGCACCGGCATCTGCCACCAGGTCAACCTCGAATATCTCGGCCAGGTCGTGTGGACGAAGGACGAGGACGGCGAAACGACCGCCTATCCCGATACCTGCGTCGGCACCGATTCGCACACCACCATGATCAACGGGCTGGGCGTGCTCGGCTGGGGCGTCGGCGGCATCGAGGCCGAGGCCGCCATGCTCGGCCAGCCCGTCTCCATGCTGCTGCCCGAGGTGATCGGCTTCAAGCTCACCGGGAAGCTGAAGGAAGGCGTCACCGCCACCGACCTCGTGCTCACCGTCACCCAGATGCTGCGCAAGAAGGGCGTCGTCGGCAAGTTCGTCGAGTTCTTCGGCCCCGGCCTGGCCAACATGACGCTCGCCGACCGCGCCACGATCGGCAACATGGCGCCCGAATACGGCGCCACCTGCGGCTTCTTCCCGGTCGATTCGGAGACGGTCAGGTATCTGACGACCTCCGGCCGCGCCGACGACCGCATCGCGCTGGTCGAGGCCTACCAGAAGGCGCAGGGCATGTGGCGCGACGCATCCTCCGGCGACCCGGTCTTCACCGACACTCTGGAGCTCGACCTCGGCTCGGTCGTCCCCTCGATGGCCGGCCCCAAGCGTCCCGAGGGCCGCATCCCGCTGGAAGGCATCGGCGCCGGCTTCGCCGAGGCGCTGGTCAAGGAATACAAGAAGACGGTCGATACCGACCGCCGCTACGCCGTCGAGGGCGAGAGCTTCGACCTCGGCCACGGCGACGTCGTCATCGCGGCGATCACGTCCTGCACCAACACCTCCAACCCGTCGGTGCTGATCGGCGCCGGCCTGCTCGCCCGCAACGCCAACCGGCTCGGCCTGAAGCAGAAGCCGTGGGTCAAGACCTCGCTCGCCCCCGGCTCCCAGGTCGTCGCCGAATATCTGGAGAAGTCGGGCCTGCAGAAGGAGCTCGACCAGGTCGGCTTCAACCTCGTCGGCTTCGGCTGCACCACCTGCATCGGAAATTCGGGGCCTTTGCCCCCGGCGATTTCCAAAACGATCAACGAAAAGGGCCTGATCGGCGCGGCGGTGCTGTCCGGCAACCGCAACTTCGAGGGCCGCGTCTCGCCCGACGTGCAGGCCAACTACCTCGCCTCGCCACCGCTGGTCGTGGCGCATGCGCTCGCCGGCACGGTGACGAAGGACCTGACCAAGGAGCCGCTCGGCGAGGGCCGCGACGGCAAGCCGGTCTACCTCAAGGACATCTGGCCGACCACGCAGGAGATCCAGGACTTCATCGCCGAGTTCGTCACCCGCGACCTGTTCGCGCGCAAATATGCCGACGTCTTCAAGGGCGACGAGCACTGGCGGGCCGTGCAGGCCCCGTCGGGTCAGACCTATGCCTGGGACGACGGCTCGACCTACGTGCAGAACCCGCCCTATTTCGAGGGCATGAAGAAGGCCTATGGACGGGTCAGCGACATCAAGGGCGCGCGCATCCTCGGTCTGTTCGGCGACAAGATCACCACCGACCACATCTCCCCGGCCGGTTCGATCAAGGCGGCCTCGCCCGCCGGCAAGTACCTCACCGACAACGGCGTCGCCGTCGCCGACTTCAACCAGTACGGCACGCGGCGCGGCAACCACGAGGTGATGATGCGCGGCACCTTCGCCAACATCCGCATCCGCAACCACATGCTGGGCGAGAACGGCAAGGAGGGCGGCTACACGATCCACTATCCCTCCAAGGAGGAGATGTCGATCTACGACGCGGCGATGGAATACAAGGATCAGGGCGTGCCGCTGGTCATCTTCGCCGGCGTCGAATACGGCAACGGCTCCTCGCGCGACTGGGCGGCCAAGGGCACCAATTTGCTCGGCGTCCGCGCGGTCATCGCCGAGAGCTTCGAGCGCATCCACCGCTCGAACCTCGTCGGCATGGGCGTCATCCCCTTCGTCTTCGACGAGGGCCTGAACTGGTCGATCCTCGGCCTCAAGGGCGACGAGACGGTGGAGATCGACGGCATCGAGACCATCCGCCCGCGCCAGAAGATGGTGGCCAGGGTCACCTACGCCGACGGCAAGACCCGCGACGTCCCGATCCTCTGCCGCATCGACACGCTCGACGAGCTCGACTACTTCAAGAACGGCGGCATCCTGCAATACGTCCTGCGCGACCTCGCTGCGTAAGCCGGCAGGAAGCCCCTACCGCCCTCCCCCTTGAGGGGCAGTGTTTACATTGGACTCATGCAGTGCCTGTTGAAGAAGAGGTCGAGATAGCGTGGAGCATGTGGTGGGATTTGGAGAAGCGCTTGGAGCGCCTGTTGAAGCGGGCGAGATTGTCGCGGATCGATGAGTTGGAGGCTTCGATCAGGTGCGTCTGGGCCTTTGTCTGCCGATGCGGCTCGGGCACGCCGTTGCGCTGG
>JAFKJY010000044.1 GCA_017305835.1 Hyphomicrobiales bacterium | reverse complement strand
GCGCGGCCTTTTTCGTTGCGACCGAGCGCCACGCCGACGCCTCCCTCTCCGCGCGTCATCCCGGAACGAACCGCGAGCGCAGCGAGCGGTTCGTATCCGGGACCCATTCCGTGACATTGGCGAGGTCACGGAATGGGTCCCGGCTCGCGGTCGCTTCGCTCCCTTGGCCGGGATGACGCGGTGGAGAGGTTGGCGCCAGCACGCCGGGCGTGGATAAACCGCGCTGCCCCGCGCCGCCCAACTCCTTGGCCCGACTGCCGATTGCCGACCGCCGACTGCCGCGTCTGTCCCCGTCTCCCGCCGCTCCCCTATCCTTGTCCGGCTCCTTTCGCGGGAACGCCGGTCATGACGGTGGACGTGCGGAAAGGAGACGGCGCCTCCGCCCGGTCCCCCGTAAGGCCGGTCCGGGGACGCCGCGCCCAGGGGTTCCCCCTCGGCCACTACGGGCCGGGCGTGACGGACGGTTCACTAGAACCCCGCGAAGCCTCTCAAGGGCGAAGCGGGGGGAAGCGGAACGGGCGCGGTGAAAAATCGCCGGACGGGCGGCCGCGAGGCCGCACGCTATCTGCTTACGAGCGACCCAACGGCCGCCCGTCTTCCCACCTTTCGGTGGGCGTTCTTTGACAATGGCCAGACCGGAAACGGGGCGTGGCGACGAGAGATCATGTCCCCTCCCCCTTGAGGGGAGGGGACGTTACTCCGCCGGGGCGGGCGGGGCGTGGGGCTGTTCCGCGGCTTCGAGCTCGCGGGCGAGGCGCTTGGCTTCCTCGACCTTCGGCGTGACGAAGCGGCCCAGCAGAAGGTAGGCGACGGGCGTCAGATAGAGGGTCGAGAGCGTCGACAGGCCGAGCCCGCCGACGATCACCCAGCCGAGCGCGATGCGGGCCTCGGCGCCGGCGCCGCTGGCGAGCACCAGCGGCACGCCCGCGACGACGGTGCAGATCATCGTCATCAGCACCGGCCGCAGGCGGATGTTGGCGGCCTGGGCGATCGCCTCGCGCACGCCGTAGCCGCGGTCGCGGAGCTGGTTGGCGAACTCGACGATCAGGATGCCGTTCTTGGCCATGATGCCGATCAGCATGACGAGGCCGATCTGGCTGTAGACGTTGAGGCTGGTGCCGGTGAGCAGCAGCGCGAACACCGCGCAGGCAAGCCCGAGCGGCACGGTCGCCATGATGATGACGGCCGAGACGAAGCTCTCGAACTGGGCGGCCAGCACGAGCAGGATGATGACGACGGCGAAGCCGAAGATGGTCACCATGCCGCTCGACGTCTCGCCCAGCGTGGCGGCCTCGGCCAGCGGCACGATGCGGCTGCCGGTCGGCATCAGGGGCGCGGCGATCGCCTGCGCGGCTTGGTAGGCGGTGCCGAGCGCGACGCCCTGGCCGAGCCCGGTGGTGATGGCGACCGAGCGCATCTGCTGCTCGCGCGACAGCGACGGCGCCACCGCCTGCTCGGTCAGCGAGGCGATGGTCGACATCGGCACGTAGCGGCCGTCGCGGGCGCGCAGGAAGATGTTCTCCAGGTCGGTCGGGTCGTTGACCGGGTTGGTGGTCGAGACCAGCTTCACGTCGAAGGAGCGGTCGTTGATGAATACCGAGCCGATCTTGCGGCCGTCGAGCATGGCCTGCATGGCGGTGGCCAGCCCGGAGATGTCGATGCCGAGGTCGGAGGCGCGGTCGCGGTCGACCACGACCGAGAGCTGCGGCTGGGTGATGTCGGTCGACAGGCGCGGCTGGTCGAAGAGCGGATCCTTGTCGAGCGCCTCGACGATCTTGCCGGCCGCCGCGTTGAGCTCCTGGTAGTTGTTGCCGACGATGGCGAACTGCAGGCCGCTGCCGGCGCCGCGGATGCCGAGGCTGTTGGGCTGGAACGGGAAGGCGCGCACGCCGCGCACCGAGGCGATGCGCTTCTGCACGTCGGCCAGGATCTGCTGCTGCGTGCGGGTGCGCTGGTCCCAGGGGGCCAGAGTCAGCGCCATGAAGCCCGCATTGGAGACGCCCTGCGAGCCGGCCGAGGCGAAGGTGGCGACGATCTCGCCGGAATCGCGCAGCGGCTGGATCAGCCGCTCGATCTCGCGGATGTTCTGCGACAGGTAGTCGAGGCTGACGCCCTGCGGCGCCGAGATGCGCAGGAAGGCGGTCGAGCGGTCCTCGGTCGGCGTCAGCTCGGAGCGGATGGTGCCGAACAGGGCGGCCGCAAGGCCGGCGAACAGCAGCGCCACGACCAGCACGACCATCGGCGCGTTGAGCGCGGCCGCCAGCGTGCGCCGGTAGAGCGCGGCGAAGAAGCTGCCGATGCCGCCGACGATGCCGCCATGGGAGCCGTGCTCCTCGTGCGAGCCGAGCATGCGCGAGGCCAGCATCGGACACAGCGACAGCGCCACGATCGAGGACAGGAACACCGCGATCGCCAGCACGAAGCCGAACTCGCGGAACAGGCCGCCGGTCTGGCCGGGCAGGAAGGAGAGCGGCACGAACACGGCGATCAGCGTCGCGGTGGTGGCGACGACGGCGAAGAACACCTCCTTGGTGCCGAGCACGGCCGCCGCCCGCGGCCCGAGCCCCTCGTTGCGACGGCGCACGATGTTTTCCAGCACCACGATGGCGTCGTCGACGACGAGGCCGGTGGCGAGCACGAGGGCGAGCAGGGTCAGGATGTTGATCGAGAAGCCGGCGAGGTAGATCGCCGCGATCGAGGCGGTCAGCGCCACCGGCATGGCGATCGCCGGAATGATGGTGGCGCGCCAGTCCCACAGGAAGATGAAGATGATGACCAGCACGATCGACACCGACAGGCCGAGCGCGATCTCGACCTCGTGGATGGCGCCGTTGATGAAGGTGGCGTCGTCGCCGGTGATGAAGATGTCGACGCCTTTGGGCAGCGACTTCGACAGCGCGTCGACCGCGGCCTGCACGCCCTTCGAGATCTCCAGCGTGTTCGACTGGGCCTGCCGCACGATGCCCATGCCGATGCCGGTCTTGCCGTTGGCGAAGAGCTGCGACTGGCCGATGTCGGCGCCGAGCGTCACCTTGGCGACGTCGCCGAGGCGGGCCTTGCCGTTGATGACGATGTCCTCGAACTCCGCCGGCGTGGTGACCGCGGCGGAGGCGCGCACGATCAGGTCCTGCGTGTTCGAGGTCAGCGAGCCGGCCGGGGCGTCGAAGGAGACGGTGGCGAGCGCGTTGCCGACGTCGGCGATGGTGAGGCCGAGGCTCGCCAGCCGGCTCTGGTCGATGTCGACGAGGAAGACCTTCTGCCGGTCGCCGAAGACCTGCACGTCGGCCACGCCCGGCACGGCCGACAGCGCGTCGAGGATCTGGTCCTCGATCAGGATCGTCATGTCCTGCACGGACATGGAATTGGACGTCACCGCCAGCCGCATGACGGCCTGCGCGTCGGCGTCGGCCTTGACGATGCGCGGCGGGTCGACGTCGTCGGGAAGCTGGTTCTGGATGCGGCCGACGGCGTCGCGCATGTCGGAGGCGGCGACGTCGAGATTGACGCCGTCGTTGAACTCGACGGTGACGCGGCTGCGGCCGAAGGAGGAGGCGGACGAGATCGACTTGACGCCGGAGACGCGCGCGACCGCGCCCTCGATGCGGCCGGTCACTTCGCGGTCGATCGATTCGGCCGAGGCGCCGGTATAGTCGGTGGTGATGGTGATGACCGGGCGATCGACGTCGGGCAGCTCGCGGATCTCGACGCCGAACAGGGCGGCGAGCCCGGCCACGACCAGCAGCGTGTTGAGCACCAGCGCCAGCACCGGGCGCCGGATGAACAGGGCGGTGAGGCCGCTGCCGCTGTTTTCGGAAGGTGAGGCGCTCATGCCGGTTCCCGCCCGCCGGTCAGCCGCCGGCCGGGGCCGGACGGGCGGCCGGCTCGACTTCGGAGACGGCGGCGCCCTCGCTCGGCGGGGCGGTGTCGACCCTGGCGCCCTCGCGCACGAGGTGCACGCCCTCGGTCACCACCTGGGTGCCCGGCTCGAGCGCGGCCTCGACCAGCATGCTGTCGGTGTTGCGCTGGATGATGCGCACCGGGGTGCGGCGGGCACTGCCGTCGGTGACGGCCCAGACGAAGGCGCCGTCGGTGCCCCACTGCACGGCGAGCGGGTTGACGGCCGGATAGGTGTCGCCGGGGAACTGCATGGAGACGCGGAAGGACATGCCGGCGCGCAGCGCGTCGTCGGCGTTGCGGATCGCGGCCTGGACGTGCAGCGTGCGGCTGGCCGCGTCGATGCGGTTGTCGGTGGCGCTGACGATGCCCTGGAACTGCTCGCCCGGCCGGGCGACCGAGGTCGCCTCCAGCGGGTCGCCGACCTTGACCATGCCGGCGAAGCGCTCGGGCACCCAGTAGTCGACGAGGATCTGCGAGCGGTCGTCGATGGTGGCGATCTCGGACTGCGCGGTGACGTAATTGCCGGCCGAGACCGAGATGATGCCGACGATGCCGGCGATCGGCGCGACGATCGAGCGGCGCTGCAGGGCGAGCTCGGCGTCGCGCAGCGCCAGCTCGGCGTTGCGCACGGCGATCTCGGCGTCGGAGGCTTGGACGGCGGTGACGGTGTTGGAGGAACGCAGCGCGCTCATGCGGTCCTGCTTGGCCTTGGCGTCGGCCAGCGCGATGCGGCTGCGGTCGACGGCGATCTGCTCGGCGTCGGAATCGAGCATGGCGATCACGTCGCCGGCGGCGACGGTCTTGCCGGAGGTGACCAGAACTTCGGTCAGGCGGCCGGAGGCGAAGGGGGTGACGGTGACCGAATTGACGGCGCGGCCGGTGCCGATCGCGTAGAGATGGTCGTTGATGGTGGCGGTCGTCACCGGCTCGGCCACCACGATGGGCCGGGTGTCGCGCTGGCCGCCGGCGCCGCGCGGCTGCTGCTGGTCGCCGCCGGCCTTGGCGGTCGCCGTCGCGACCGGAACCCAGTCGATGCCGAGGCGGGCCAGCGTCTCGCCCGCGCCCGGAAAGAAGCCGACCCACAGCGCCGCCGCTACGACGACGACGAAGGCCGACACCAGAAGCTGCTTCCAGAACGCCATTCACCACCCCGAACGTCCAGCGGAACCGCGACGGCCCGTCCCGCCCGCGCACATACGATCTTTCGGCAGCCGCGTCTGCCGGAAACTGCCCCTACGATTAAGCCCGCGCGCAACCACGCGGCAGGGGCGCAGCGCGAAACCGTAAGGCCACCTTATGACAGGTGTTGCGTGCCCGCGCAGCAGCCAAAACATTAAATGTATGTAATTGTGGCTTTTCCGCCGTCGCCCCCCGAGCTCAGTCGGCGTCGCCGCGCAGGCTCTCCATCTGCTTGATCCTGCTCGCACTCTGGCTTTCGAGACGGCGGGTCAGCTCGCCGATGACGACCTCGGCGGCGACGAACAGCGAGGTTGACGAGTCCCAGGCGGACGGCACGGCGGTGCGGCCGGCCACCACGTGGCGGGCGTGGCGGGCTATCGGCGACAGCCACTGGTCGGTGAACAGCACGATGGCGACGCCGCGGCCGGCCGCCTTGCGCGCCAGCTCGAGCAGGCTCGGCTGATAGCGGCGGATGTCGAAGATGACGAGCACGTCGCCCTTGCCCATGTCGATCAGCCGGTCGCGCCAGTTGCTCTCCTGGCCGGCGAGGTGGAAGACGTCGGGCCGGATGATGGCGAGGTGGGCGGCCATGTAGCGGGCGATCGGGTCGGTGAAGCGGCCGCCGATCAGCAGTACCCGGCCGCGCGGGCCGGCGAGCAGCTTCACCACCGCCTCGACCTGGCGGGCGGAGAAGTGGCGGAAGGTCTCGTGGAGGTTGTCGACGGTGGCGGCTAGCATCGGGTTGCCTTCGCCCGACGGCGCCCTGCCGCCGGTGGCGCGCACCAGCGGCGACTGGAGCTGGGCGGCCAGCTCTTCCTGCAGCGCGGCCTGAAACTCGGCATAGTTCTGGAAGCCGAGGCGGGCGACGAAGCGCAGGATGGTCGGCGAGCTGACGCCGGCCTGCACCGAGAAGTCGGCGACCGTGCGCAGCCCGACCAGCGGATAGCTGCCGATGAGCGTCTGCGCGGCCCGCCGCTCGCCCGCCGGCATGGCGTCGATCCGTTCGGCGATGCGCTCGGCGACGCTGGTAGCCATCGCTTCTCCTGCCGTTGCAAGGGCCGGGCCGCCAGAAGGCGTTTGACAAAACCCGCGCTTGTGTATGAAATCATTCAATACGGCTTAATGGCAATCAAGACGTAATATTCATTACGCAACGGGGAACAGCGGGATGGGCGCCTTGCGCCATGCCGACGAGGAGGAGCCAGCGCCGGTCAGCGTCTCCAACCGGAAGGGCGCGGGGCGGTTCGTCGTCGTCTGCGACCATGCTTCCAATCATGTGCCGGCCCGCTTCGGCTCGCTCGGCCTCACCGCTGCCGAACTCAAGCGCCACATCGCCTGGGATCCGGGCGCGCTGCCTGTGGCGCAGGCGCTGGCCAAGCTGCTCGACGCGCCGCTGGTGGCGAGCGGCGTGTCGCGCCTCGTCATCGACTGCAACCGGCCGCTCGACGCGCCGGACCTGATCGCGCCGCGCAGCGAGGCGACCGACATCCCCGGCAATGCCGGGCTGGATGCGGCGGCGCGGGCCGAGAGGGTGGCGCTGTCGCACGCGCCCTTCCACGACGCGGTCGAGGCGCTGGTCGAGGAGCGGCTCGCCGCCGGGCTCGGCTGCGAGATGATCGCCGTGCATTCGTTCACGCCGGTCTACAAGGGCGTCGCGCGGCCCTGGCATGTCGGCGTCATCCACGACGCGGACGAGCGGCTGTCGCGGCCGCTGCTCGCCGCGCTGTCGCGGGTGCCCGGCATCGCCGTCGGCGACAACGAGCCCTACTCGCCCGCCGACCGCGTCTACTATACGCTGGAGCGGCATGCGCGGGCGCGCGGGCTGCCATGCGTGATGATCGAGATCCGCAACGACGAGATCGCGACCGCGTCCGCCCAGCGGATGTGGGCGGAGCGGCTGGCGCCGTGCCTGCGCGGCGTCGATGCGGCTCCGGGAGTTCGGGGAGTGGGTGGCTGATGGCCGGCAATCTGACGTTCGACCAGCTCAGGAAGGCCGTGGCGGCCGGCGAGATCGACACGGTGCTCGCCTGCGCCGTCGACATGCAGGGGCGACTGATCGGCAAGCGCTTCCTCGGCCGGTTCTTCGTCGAATCCGGCCATGACGAGACGCATGGCTGCAACTACCTGCTGGCCAACGACATCGACATGGAGCCGGTGCCCGGCTACCGCGCGGCGAGCTGGAAGATGGGCTATGGCGACTTCGTCATGAAGCCCGACCTGTCGACGCTGCGGCACGTGCCGTGGCTGGAGAAGACGGCGCTGGTGCTGTGCGACGTGCTCGACCACCACGACCATGCCGACCTGCCGCATTCGCCGCGCGGGCTCCTGAAGAAGCAGGTGGCGCGGCTGAAGGAGCGCGGCTGGCTCGCCTTTTTCGCCTCGGAGCTCGAGTTCTACCTGTTCGACGAGACCTACGAGACGGCGCGTGGCAAGAATTTCCGCGGGCTGTCGACGGCCTCGCCCTACATCCAGGACTACGTCATCCCGCTGACGACCAAGGAAGAGGCGGTGATGCGGGCGATCCGCAACGGCATAGACGGGGCGGGCATACCGGTGGAGAACTCCAAAGGCGAATGGGGGCCGGGGCAGGAGGAGATCAACGTCCGCTATTCCGACGCGCTGGAGATGGCCGACCGCCATGCGGTGCTGAAGAACGGGGTGAAGGAGATCGCCGCCGCGCACGGCAAGGCCGTCACCTTCATGGCCAAGTACGACTATTCGCTCGCCGGCAGCTCCAGCCACGTCCACAACTCGCTGTGGAGCGCCGACGGCAAGAAGCCGCTGTTCTTCGACAGGGACGGCGAATACACGATGACGCCGCTGATGCGCGCCTGGGTGGCCGGCCAGATCCGGTATGCGCGCGACTACACCTGGTTCCTGGCGCCCTACGTCAATTCCTACAAGCGCTTCCAGGCCGGCACCTTCGCGCCGACCCGCATCGTATGGAGCCGCGACAACCGCACCGCCGGCTTCCGGCTGTGCGGGGAGGGGACGAAGGGCATCCGCATCGAATGCCGCATCGGCGGGGCGGACCTCAACCCCTACCTCGCCTTCGCGGCGCTGATCGCGGCGGGGCTCGCCGGCATCGACGAGAAGCTGGAGCTGGCGCGGCCGTTCGAGGGCGACGCCTATGCGGTGGCGAAGCTGCCGGAGATCCCCAAGACGCTGCGCGAGGCGACCGAGGCGCTGGCGAAGTCGCGCATGCTCAAGTCCGCTTTCGGCGAGGAGGTGGTGGAGCACTACGTCCACACCGCGCGCTGGGAGCAGCTCGAATACGACCGCCGGGTGACGGACTGGGAACTGCACAGGGGCTTCGAGCGGTATTAGGAATTGCGCTCGTCGCGGGACGGGCGGTCGATCTGGAGACATTCTTGGAAACCGTGAAACTCAAATCCCCCATCGACGGCTCGGTCTATGCCGAGCGGCCGGTGGCGAGCGACCGGGAGATCGGCGCGGCGGTCGAGCGGGCGCGCGGCGCGCAGGTGGGCTGGGCGCAGACCTCGATTGCCGAGCGCGGCCGCATTGTGCTCGCGATGCTGGACGCGCTGCTCGCGATGAACGACGAGATCGTCACCGAGCTCGCCTGGCAGATGGGGCGGCCGGTGCGCTGGGGCGGCGAGAAGGGCGGCGTCGAGGAGCGCACGCGCTTCATGGTCTCCATCGCCGAGAAGGCGCTGGCGCCGGTGATGGCGTCGAACCCGAAGCCGGGCTTCCGCCGCTACGTCAAGAAGGAGCCGCTCGGCGTGGTGATGGTCATCGCGCCGTGGAACTATCCCTACCTGACGGCCGTCAACACGATCGTGCCGGCGCTGATGGCGGGCTCGGCGGTGATCCTCAAGCATGCGGCGCAGACGCTGCTGGTGGGCGAGCGCTTCGCGCGGGCCTTCGAGACGGCCGGGCTGCCGAAGGGCGTGTTCCAGAACCTCGTGATGAACCACGCGCAGACGGAGGCGCTGCTCGCCTCCGGCAGGATCGACCACGTCAATTTCACCGGCTCGGTTGCCGGCGGGCGGGCGATCGAGAAGGCGGCGGCCGGCACCTTCATGACGCTCGGGCTGGAGCTCGGCGGCAAGGATCCGGCCTACGTGCTGCCGGACGCCAGGATGGACCACGCCATCGCCAATCTCGCCGAGGGCGCCTTCTTCAATTCGGGCCAGTGCTGCTGCGGCATCGAGCGCATCTACGTGCACGAGACGGTCTACGACCGCTTCGTCGAGGGCTTCGTCGCGGAGACGAAGGGCTGGATGCTGGGCGATCCGCGCGAGCAGGCCACCACGATGGGGCCGATGGCGCAGCCGCGTTTCGCCGACTTCATCCGCGAGCAGAAGGCGGAGGCGCTGCGCAAGGGCGCGATCGCGCACATGAACCACAGGGACGGGCGCGACAAGGCTGGCTCGCCCTACCTGCCGGCCGAGGTGCTGACGAACGTCGACCACCAGATGAGCGTGATGCGCGAGGAGAGCTTCGGGCCTATCGTCGGCATCATGAAGGTGCGCGGCGACGAGGAGGCGATCGCGCTGATGAACGACAGCCCCTACGGGCTGACGGCGTCGGTGTGGACGAGCGACGTCGAGCACGCCGCCGCGATCGGCGACCGCGTCGAGACCGGCACCGTGTTCATGAACCGCTGCGACTATCTCGACCCGGCGCTGGTGTGGACCGGCGTCAAGGACACCGGCAAGGGCGCGGGGCTGTCGGAGATCGGCTACGAGAACCTGACGCGGCCGAAGAGCTACCATCTGCGCGAAACGGTCTAGGCATCTTCTTGCGGAGGGAAGGGCCATGAGCAATGCGAATAGCACGGAGGCGGCCGCCGGCCCGGTGGGCATCGGCGGCTGGCTGATCCTGCCCGTCATCGGGCTCTTCCTCACCCCGATCCAGGGGCTTGCCCAGATGGGCGACTATTCGGGCCTGATCAAGAACATGCAGTACCTGACGGCCGCGCAGGGCGGCTTCGTGTGGCTGGAGATCGTCGCCAACCTGGTGATCGTGGTCGCCATGCCGATCTTCCTGCTGGTGCAGCTGTTCCAGCGGAAGGCGCTGTTTCCCAAGGCATACGTCGTCTGGGCGGTGGCCAACATCGCCTTCGAGTTCCTCGACCTCATCGTCGCACAGGTGCTGTTCGGCGAGATATTCGAGAAGTCGGACACCAAGCTGATCGATGGAGATACGCTGAAATCGATACTGCGCTCGCTGATCCTCGTCGTGGTCTGGGTGCCGTACATGCTGAACTCGGTGCGCGTGCGCAACACTTTCACCGCCTGAGGGCGGGCTTTCGACAGGACACATGAATGAGCAAGCTGACTGCCAAATGGAACTACCCGACGACCGTGCGCTTCGGCGCGGGGCGCATCGCCGAGCTGCCGAACGCGCTCGCGGCGACGGGGATCAAGAGGCCGCTGTTGGTCACCGATCCGGGGCTGGCGAAGCTGCCGGTGGCGGCCGCCACGCTCAGGCTGCTCGACGACGCCAAGGTCCCCTACGGCGTGTTCTCCGACGTCAAGCCGAACCCGGTGGAATCGAACCTCGCCGCCGGCATCGAGGCGTTCCGCAAGGGCAAGCATGACGGCGTCATCGCCTTCGGCGGCGGCTCGGCGCTCGACCTCGGCAAGCTGATCGCCTTCCAGGCCGGGCAGAGCCGGCCGGTGTGGGACTTCGAGGACATCGGCGACTGGTGGACGCGGGCGGATTCCACGAAGATCGCGCCGATCGTGGCGGTGCCGACGACGGCCGGCACGGGTTCGGAGGTCGGCCGCGCCGGCGTGATCACGCACGAGGCCAGCCACACGAAGAAGGTGATCTTCCACCCGAAGATGCTGCCGGCGATCGTCATCGCCGATCCCGAGCTGACGGTCGGCATGCCGCCCTTCATCACCGCCGGCACCGGCATGGACGCGCTGGCGCACTGCCTGGAGGCCTATTGCGCGCCGGGCTATCACCCGATGGCCGACGGCATCGCGCTCGAGGGCATGCGGCTCGTCTTCGAGAACCTGCCGAAGGCCTATGCCAACGGCAAGGACATCACGGCGCGGGCGAACATGATGAGCGCGGCGGCGATGGGCGCGACGGCGTTCCAGAAGGGGCTCGGCGCGATCCATTCGCTGTCGCACCCGATCGGCGCGCTCTACGACAGCCATCACGGCATGACGAATGCGGTGTTCATGCCCTACGTGCTCGCCTTCAACCGGCCGGCGATCGAGGAGCGGATCGCGCGCGCGGCCGCCTATCTCGGCATCAAGGGCGGCTTCGACGGGTTCGCGAAGGCCGTGCTGAAGCTGCGGCGCGAGCTCAAGGTGCCGCACACGCTGCCGGGCCTCATCAAGGGCCTCGAGATGGACCGGAAGCGCAAGGCGCTGATCGCCGACATGGCGGTGGTCGACCCGACCGCCGGCGGCAACCCGGTGAAGCTGACCAAGAAGGCGGCCGCAGCGCTGCTGGACCAGGCGCTCACCGGCGAGATGTAATTCGACAGAAGGCCGGAAAAGGGAGGAAAGACGACACGGGCAACACGACTTCCAGGCGCGGGCAACGGCGGAAAAATGCGCCGGAGCCTGATTGCCGCAGGGGAACAAACAAGATTAACTTCCTTCGCCTCGTGCGCATGTCCACCGGTTTTATGCGTCTGTCACAAAAGGCCGGTAACCGCATCGCAGGCGTCCGAGGGCGTCAGTTTCACGGAGAAACGCAATGTTGAAACGCACGGGAACAGCGCTGTCCCTGACAGCGGCATTTTTGATGGTGTCGACGGCCATTTCGTCGGCGCAGAGCCTGGCCGAGATCGAGGCGGGCGCCAAGAAGGAGGGCCAGCTCACCACGGTCGCGCTGCCGCATGACTGGTGCGGCTACGGCGACGTGATCGCGGGCTTCAAGAAGAAATATCCGGACATCACCATCAACGAGCTCAACCCCGACGCGGGTTCGGCCGACGAGCTGGAGGCGATCCGCGCCAACAAGGACAACAAGGGTCCGCAGGCCCCCGACGTGATCGACGTCGGCCTCGCCTTCGGCCCGCAGGCCAAGGCCGAGGGCCTGATCGCGCCCTACAAGGTGTCGGTCTGGGATTCGATCCCCGACAGCGCCAAGGATGCCGACGGCGCCTGGTACGGCGACTATTACGGCGTGCTGTCCTTCGCGGTGAACACCGACCTCGTCAAGAACGTCCCGGCCGACTGGGCCGACCTGCTGAAGCCGGAATATGCCAACAGCGTCGCGCTGTCGGGCGATCCGCGCGCCTCCAACCAGGCGATCTTCGGCGTCCATGCCGCGGGCCTCTCGACCGGCGCAGCCGCCGGCCAGGCGGCGGGCACGGCCGGCCTCGACTTCTTCAAGCAGCTCAACGAGAAGGGCAACTTCGTGCCCGTCATCGGCAAGTCCGGCACGCTGGCGCAGGGCGCAACGCCCATCGTCATCTGGTGGGACTACAACGCGCTGCAGGGCCGCGACACGCTCAAGGGCAACCCGCCCATCGAGGTCGTGGTGCCGAAGACCGGCGTGGTGGCCGGCGTCTACGTGCAGGCGATCAGCGCCTACGCGCCGCACCCGAACGCCGCGAAGCTGTGGATGGAGTACCTCTATTCGGACGAGGGCCAGCTCGGCTGGCTCAAGGGCTACTGCCACCCGATCCGCTTCAACGACATGGCCAAGCGCGGCGTGATCCCGCAGGCCCTGATGGACGCGCTGCCGCCGGCGGCGGCCTACGAGAAGGCCGTGTTCCCGACGCTCGCCGAGCAGGACGCGGCGAAGTCCGAGATCACGGCGAAGTGGGACAGCGTCGTGGGCGCCAACGTCCAGTAGCATCCTGAAGGCGGCTCCCGCGCAAGCGGGGGCCGCCACCCACCATCGCGGACACATCGGGGACAAGGGGAACGCCAGCCGATGACGCAAGCGGACACCGGAGCGGCCGGCACGGCCCGACCCGCCCGACGCAGGCGGCTGCCGCTGGCGTGGCTCGGCCTCGCGCCGTTCATGCTGTTCGCGCTGCTGTTCCTGATCCTGCCGACGCTGCAGATCGTCACCGGCGCCTTCGTCGACCAGACCGGCGGCTTCACCTTCAAGAACGTCGTCAACCTGTTCACGCCGTCGATCCTGTCGGCCTACTGGATCTCCATCCGCATCAGCGTGGCCTCGGCCTTCCTCGGCTGCCTCGTCGGCTTCCTGATGGCAGTGGGCATCACGATCGGCGGCCTGCCGTCATGGATCCGGGCGCCGCTGCTCACCTTCTCGGGCGTCTCGTCCAACTTCGCGGGCGTGCCGCTCGCCTTCGCGTTCCTCGCCACCTACGGCCGGCTCGGCCTCGTCACGCTGATCCTGCGCGACTGGTTCGGCGTCAACATCTACGCGCTCGGCTTCAACATCCTGTCGTTCTCCGGCCTGACGCTGACCTACCTGTTCTTCCAGATCCCGCTGATGATCCTGATCGTCACGCCGGCGCTCGACGGGCTGAAGAGGGAATGGCGCGAGGCCGCCCTCATCCTCGGCGCATCGGGCGCGCAATACTGGCGCATGGTGGCGCTGCCGATCCTGTGGCCGACGCTGCTCGGCACATTCGCACTGCTGTTCGCCAACGCCTTCGGCGCGGTCGCCACCGCCTACGCGCTGACCGGGTCGTCGCTGTCGATCGTGCCGATCCTGCTGTTCGCGCAGATCCGCGGCGACGTGCTGCAGGACCCGCATCTCGGCTATGCGCTCGCCTTCGGCATGATCGTCGTCACCGGCATCGCCAACTTCGTCTACATCTGGTTCCGCACGCGCAGCGAGCGGTGGCTCAAATGAGGAGCGGCGGCTGAGATGAAGACCAACCGCTTCTGGTCGTGGCTGTTCCTGCTGCTCGGCGTGGCCTATTTCGTGTTCCCGCTGATCGGCACGTTCGAGTTCTCGCTGAAGATGCGGCGCGGCGCCTACTCCTTCGACGCCTACCGCACGGTGCTGACCGACCCGCAGTTCCAGGCCACCTTCGGCTATTCGGTGACGATGGCGCTGGCGACCATCGTGATGGGCGTGGTGCTGGTCGTGCCGACCGCCTACTGGGTGCGGCTCAAGCTGCCGTCGTGGCGGCCGGTCATCGAGTTCATCACGCTGCTACCGCTGGTGATCCCGGCGATCGTCGTGGTGTTCGGCTACATCCGCCTCTACAACACCTCGTCCTGGCTGCCGCTCACCGGCTCGGCGATGGGCACCAACATCCTCCTGATGTTCGGCTACACGACGCTGGCGCTGCCCTACATGTACCGGGCCGTCGACACTGGCTTGCGGGCGATCGACGTCGGCACGCTGACGGAGGCCGCGCAGAGCCTCGGCGCCGGCTGGATCACCATCATGACGCGGGTGATCCTGCCCAACGTGCTGGTGGCGGTGCTGTCGGGCGCCTTCCTGACGTTCGCCATCGTGATCGGCGAGTTCACCATGGCGGCGCTGCTCAACCGGCCGGCCTTCGGCCCCTATCTCCAGCTCATCGGCGCCAACCGCGCCTACGAGCCGGCCGCGCTCGCGGTGATCGCCTTCGGCATCACCTGGCTGTGCATGGGCCTGATCCAGCTCGTCTCACGCTTCTCCAAGCTCCCCAATGCAGGACGCTGACATGGCTTTCCTCGAAATCGCAAACCTGCAGAAGGATTTCGGCGCGGTCCGGGTGGTCAAGGACTTCAACCTCGCGGTGGAGCCCGGAGAGTTCGTCTCCTTCCTCGGCCCCTCGGGCTGCGGCAAGACGACGGTGCTGCGCATGGTGGCCGGCTTTGAGGAGCCGACCGACGGGACGATCTCGATCGGCGGCCGCGACGTCACCCGCCTGCGGCCCAACCAGCGCAACATCGGCATGGTGTTCCAGGCCTATGCGCTGTTTCCCAACATGACGGTGGCGCAGAACATCGCCTTCGGCCTCAGGGTGGCGCGCACGCCGAAGGCGGACAGCGACGCGCGGGTGGCCGAGATGCTGGCGCTGATCAAGCTGCCCGACTACGGCGACCGCTACCCGTACCAGCTCTCCGGCGGCCAGCAGCAGCGCGTGGCGCTGGCGCGCGCGCTGGCGCCGCGGCCCAAGCTTTTGCTGCTCGACGAGCCGCTGTCGGCGCTCGACGCCAAGGTGCGCGTGTCGCTGCGCGAGGAGATTCGGCAGATCCAGCGCAATCTCGGCATCACCACGATCTTCGTCACGCACGACCAGGAAGAGGCGCTGTCGATGTCCGACCGCATCGTGGTGATGTATGGCGGGCGGGCCGAGCAGGTCGGCGCGCCGTTCGACATCTACAACAAGCCGTCGACCCGCTTCGTCGCCTCCTTCGTCGGCACGCTCAACATCCTGAGAGGCACGGTGACAGACCCGGCCAGGGGCGTGGTCGACGTCGACGGCAACGCGATCCAGACCGGCGGGGAGCTGAGCCGCTTCGCCAAGGGCGCGCCGATCTCGCTGGCGCTGCGGCCGGAAGCGGCGGCGCTCGACAACGGACCCGCGCCGATGGCGCGCGGCAAGATCATGGATGTGAGCTTCCTCGGCTCGGTGATCCGCATCCGCGTCAACCTCGGCCAGAACACCATTTCCTTCGACCGCTTCAACAGCCCCGGCTCGCCGCCGCCGGCGCCCGGCGAGCCCTGCGGCATCGCCTTCGCGGCCAAGGACATCCTCGTCCTCGACGACTGAGCGAAGGCGAGCCGCTCGCCTGCTTCCGCGGCATCGCCGCACGCATCCATGCGGGTTGCTGAGCCGGCTGCGGATTTGCGCCGGCATGGAACCGATCGGCCCCTGCCTAGTTCCAAAGTCGTAGGCAACTTGCATAGAGGCTCTGCCGGTCGGCATGGCCGGCACCGATTTTCCAGATGGCATCCCTGTTTTCCCCGGACCAGCCCCGCGGCGTCGGCGAGTGGCTGGTCATCCTTTTCTCCATCCTCCTGATCCTGCTCGGCCTGGCGCTCGGCGCCGGCGGCATCTGGCTGATCGCGCTCGGCGGATCGTGGTATTACCTCGTCGCCGGCCTGGCGCTGATCGCCTCGGGCGCGCTGATGCTCGCCGGCCGGCTCGCCGGCGTCTGGCTCTACGTCGCCACCTGGGCGCTGACCTGGGTGTGGGCGATCTGGGAGGTCGGCGGAAACGGCTGGGCGCTGGTGCCGCGCGTGGTGGCGCCGACGGTGCTGCTGATCCTCGCCCTGCTGTGCATTCCCGTGCTGCGCCGGCGGCTGCCGGCAGCGGAAGCGCGCGAGCGGCGCCGGTACGGCACCGAGGGCGCCGTCGCGGCGACCGTCGTGCTGGCGCTGGCGATCGGCGCGGGCATCGTCTTCATGCGCTCGGGCATCGCGCAGGAGGCGCCGCCGCAGCAGCAGGCCCCGGCCGCCGCGCCTGCGCAGCCGGCCGATACGTCCACCGCCGCCCAGCCGGCAGCTCCGGCCTCGCAGCAGGCGGCGGCCGCGCCGGCCGGCGGCGACTGGCCGAGCTACGGCAGGACGAGCGCTGCGCTGCGCTATTCGCCGCTCGAGCAGATCAATGCCGGCAATGTCGGCAAGCTGGAGCGCATCTGGACCTTCAACACGGGCGACCTGCCGGACGACAAGACCGACGGCAAGTACTCGCCCGAGACGACGCCGATCAAGGTCGGCGACAATCTCTACCTGTGCTCGGCCAAGAACCAGATCATCGCGCTCGACGCCGCCACCGGCAGGGAGCGCTGGCGCTACGACCCCAAGGTGCCGGACGACGCGGTGCCCTACGGGGCGACCTGCCGCGGCGTCGCCTACTACGCCAATCCGCAGGCGCAGCCGGACGAGCCCTGCGCTGAGCGCATCGTCGAGGGCACGCTGGACGCGCGGCTGATCGCGGTCGACGCAGGCACCGGCCAGCTCTGCGCCGATTTCGGCGTCGCCGGCATGGTCGACATGAGTCGCGGCATCGGCCGCACGGTGCCGGGCTGGTACGGCAACGTCGCCGCGCCCGTGATCGTGCGCAACGTCGTGGTGATGGGCGCGCAGGTGCAGGACGGCCAGGCCGAGGATGCGCCGTCGGGCGTGATCCGCGGCTACGACGTGCTGACCGGCAAGCTCGCCTGGGCCTGGGACATGTGCAAGCCGGAGCTGACCGGCGAGCCGCCGCAGGGGCAGACCTACACGCGCGGCACGCCGAACATGTGGACCTCGGCGGCGGGCGACGATGAGCTCGGCTACGTCTACGTGCCGCTCGGCAATTCGGCGGTCGACTATTTCGGCGGCAACCGGCAGGACTGCGAGAACCAGTTCAACTCGTCGCTGGTGGCGATCGACGTGACGACCGGCAAGCCGGCCTGGCACTTCCAGACTGTCCACTACGACATCTGGGATTACGACCTCGGCTCGCAGCCGACGCTCGTCGACTTCCCGATCGACCAGGGCAAGGTGCCGGCGGTGATCCTGCCCAGCAAGCAGGGCGAGATCTACGTGCTCGACCGGCGCAGCGGCAAGCCGCTGTTCCCGGTCGAGGAGCGCAAGGCGCCGAAGGGCGGGGTGGAGCCGGACCGGCTGTCGGACACGCAGCCCTATTCCGGCTACCACACGCTGGCCAGGTCGCAGCTCACCGAGACCGACATGTGGGGCATGTCGCCGCTCGACCAGCTCTGGTGCCGCATCCAGTTCCATCGCGCCTACTACGAGGGCGAGTACACGCCCGACACCCACGACGTGCCGTTCATCCAGTATCCGGGCTACAATGGCGGCTCGGACTGGGGCAGCGTGGCGGTCGACCCGCAGGCGGGCGTGCTGGTCGCCAACTACAACGACATGCCCAACTTCAACCGTCTGCTGACCCGCGAGGAGGCGAAGCAGGCGGGGCTGACGCCGATCACCGACCCGCGCGGCAAGCATGACGACGTGCAGGCCGGCTCGCCCTACGCGATCAAGGTCAATGCCGGCTGGCGGCTGCCCTTCACCGGGCTGATGTGCAAGCAGCCGCCCTATGGCGGCATCCGGGCGATCGACCTGAAGAGCGGCAAGACGCTGTGGGACGAGCCGCTGGGCGAGGCGCGCGCCAACGGGCCGTTCGGCATCCCGTCGATGCTGCCGGTCACCATCGGCACGCCCAACAATGGCGGCTCGGTGGTGACGGCGGGCGGGCTGATCTTCATCGCCGCGACGACGGACAATCTGATCCGGGCGATCGACATCAAGACCGGCAAGGTGCTGTGGAAGGACAAGCTGCCGGCGGGCGGGCAGGCCAACCCGATGACCTTCGAGGCCGACGGGCGGCAGTATGTCGTGCTGATGGCCGGCGGCCACCACTTCATGGAGACCGGCGTCGGCGACGCCGTGATCGCCTGGGCGCTGCCCGACGAGGATTGAACGCTCAGGCCGAGGCGGGGCCGCTGCCTTCCTCGGCGCGGCGGCGGGCGGGGCCGGCGGCACGCGCGAGGTTGAGCGCCGTGCCGACCAGGCTCATATGCGACAGCGCCTGCGGGAAGTTGCCGAGCTGGCGGCGCGCGCGCGGGTCGTATTCCTCGGCGAGCAGGCCGACGTCGTTGCCGAGCGCGAGCAGCCGCTCGAACAGCGCCCGCGCCTCGTCGAGCCGGCCCTGCAGGACCATGTTGTCGGCCAGCCAGAAGCTGCAGGCGAGGAAGGCGCCTTCGCCCGGCGGCAGGCCGTCGTCGGCACGGCCGCTGCGGTAGCGCAGCACGAAGCCGTCCCAGACCAGCTCGCGCTCGATCGCCGCGACGGTTCCCTGCACGCGCCGGTCGTCGCAGGGCAGGAAGCCGACGATCGGGATCAACAGGGCGGTCGCGTCGAGCTCCTTCGAGCCGTAGGACTGGACGAAGGCGCCGCGCCCGGCATGGAAGCCGCGCGCGCAGACCTCGTCGTGGATCGCGTCGCGGATGCCGGCCCAGTGGCGGGCCGGCCCGTCGAGGCCGAACTGCTCGCAGGCCTTGACCGCGCGGTCGAAGGCGACCCAGGCCATCACCTTGGAATAGACGAAGTGCCGCCCCTTCGTGCGGACTTCCCAGAAGCCCTGGTCGGGCTTGCGCCAGATCTCCTCGAGATGGCCGAGCAGCGCCTTCTGGAAATTCCAGTCGGCATCGTGCAGGTCGAGCTTCGACAGGCGGGCGTGGTGCATGATGTCCATCACCTCGCCATAGATGTCGAGCTGAAGCTGCGCGACGGCGGCGTTGCCGATCCGGACGGGCGCCGCACCCTCGAAGCCGGCCAGCACCCTGGATTCGCGCTCGGCGATCCAGTATTCGCCGGCGACGCCATAGAGCGGCTGCATGCGGGCCGGGGCGCCGGCGACGGCGCGCAGCAGCCATTGCGTCCACGCCTCCGCCTCCTCGCGGTAGCCGGCCTGGAGCAGGGTCAGCAGCACGAAGGTCGCGTCGCGCAGCCAGCAGAAGCGGTAATCCCAGTTGCGGCTGCCGCCGATCCGCTCGGGCAGCGAGGTGGTGGGCGCGGCGACGATGCCGCCGGTCGGCCGATAGGTGAGCGCCTTCATCGTCATCAGCGAGCGGTGGACGGCCTCTGCGTGGGGGCCGTCATAGCCGCAGCGCGCGCACCACTCCTTCCAGTAGCGCTCGGTGGCGGCGAGCGCCTGCCGCGCGTCGATCCCGTCATGCGGCGGCCGGTGCGAGGGGCCGTAGGTGAGCACGAAGTCGGCGCGCTCGCCCTGCCGAAGGGTGAATTCGGCGAGGATCGAGCCGTCCTCGATGCGGCATTCGGGACCGGCCTTGAGAAAGGCCGCATGCGGCCCGGAGAGGGCCTTGAGCAGGCGGGGGCTGTCGGACGCGGTGATCCAGGGCGGGCGCTCGCCATAGCCGAAGCGCAAGACGAGCTCCATGCGGACCGGCACCTCGCCGCGCAGGCACTCGACGATGCGCACCACGTCGGAGGCCTCGCCGCGCGGCGGCATGAAGTCGGTGAGCCGCAGTGTGCCGGTCGCCGTCTCGAAGACGGTGTCGAGGACGAGGGTGTCGGGCCGGTAGGCGCGGGACGAGCGCACGACGTCGACGGCCGGCGCGACCAGCCAGCGGCCGTTGTCGGGCGTGCCGAGCAGGGCGGCGAGGCAGGCCTCCGAATCGAAGCGCGGCCAGCACAGCCAGTCGATGGAGCCGGAGCGATGGACCAGCGCGGCCGTCTCGCAGTCGCCGATCAGTGCATAGTCCTCGATGCGCAACGCCCGCAGCCCGCCCGTTGGTCCCGTGGCCCGGCCGGCGCGCGGCCGGGATCGACGAGCGGGCAACGCGCGGACGCGCCGCAAGGTTCCCGGAAGCCGCGGTGCGCAAGCCGGTGCGACGGGTTGCCGCGGGCGGTCCGCGGGAGCGGCGGAAGAGCCGGCAAAATAGCGGCCCGCAGGATCGGAATGCCGAAGTGACGCGCGGCCGATTGCCCAATTCCCGCCATATTCGAGGCGATCCTCCGGGCCGCTCACGATAGATGTCGGACTGAAACGATCCGACCCCGCCCGCCGCCGAAGCATGGAGAGAGCCATGATTTCTGCGCCATCCCTTGTTGCGCGCATTTTTCCGAAGACCCTGCTGATCGTTCCCTTCGTGGCCGCCGGCCTGATGGCCGCGACGCCGCCGCCGGCGTTGGCCCAGGAGGCGGCGAAAGCCGAGGCCGCCAAGGGCCTGTGGCTGACGACGGCCTATCCCGAATTCGCGGCGCAGGCGGGCGACACGGTCAAGGTCGACCTGTCGCTGGCGAATGCCGGCCTGCCGCCGCAGCGCGTCGAGCTGAAGGTCGACGGCCTGCCGGAAGGCTGGACGTGGGAGATCGACGGCGGCGGCCGCGCGGTGACGGCCGCCATGGCCGCGACCGACAAGACGGTCGACCTGTCGCTCAACGTGACGCCGCCGAAGGACGTCAAGACCGGCAGCTTTCCGTTCGAGGTGACGGGAAACGCCGACGGCACCCAGCTCAAACTGCCGCTGACGCTGACCATGCGCGAGAGCGAGCCGGCCAAGCTGTCGCTCAAGGCAGACCTGCCGGCGCTGCGCGGCACGCCGAAATCGAGCTTCGATTTCCAGGTGACGGCCAAGAACGACGGGCAGGAGGACAGCACCGTCAACCTGCTGGCCAAGGCGCCGGCGGGCTTCCAGGTGACCTTCAAGGAAGGCTACGGCACGCAGGAGCTGACCAGCCTGCCGATCGAGGCGGGCAAGTCGAAGAACCTGAAGGTGAGCGTGCAGCCGCCGGACGGCGTCGAGGCCGGGCAGTATCCGGTGGCGATCGCGGCGACCGGCGGCGACGCCACCGCCGAACTGCAGCTCGCGCTCGACATCACCGGCCAGCCCAAGCTGGCGCTCTCCGGTCCCGGCGGCCGGCTCTCGGGCCAGGCGACGGCCGGCGAGAAGCGCAGCTTCACCTTCACGCTGCAGAACAGCGGCACGGCGCCGGCCCGCGACATCGGCTTCTCGGCCAGCCCGCCCTCCGGCTGGGAGGTGAAGTTCGACCCCGAGAAGATCCCCGAGATCGCGCCGGGCCAGACGAGCGACGTCTCGGTGGCGATGACGCCGTCCGACAAGGCGATCGCCGGCGACTACGTCGTGGCCGTCCGCGCCAATGGCGACGGGGCCTCGGACAATGCGAGCTTCCGCGTCACTGTCGAGACCTCGACGGTCTGGGGCGTGACCGGGCTGGGCGTGATCGCCGCGGCCGTCATGGTGCTCGGCTTCGGCATTTCGAGGTATGGCCGGCGATGAGCGGCGTCATCGAGACACGCGGGCTGGTGAAGCGCTATGGCGGCTTCACCGCGGTCGACCATGTCGACCTCGACGTCGGGAAGGGCGAGGTGTTCGGCCTTCTCGGACCCAACGGCTCGGGCAAGACGACGACGATCCTGCTGCTGCTCGGGCTGACCGAGCCGACGGAAGGGAGCGTGCGCGTCAACGGGCTCGACCCGCTGCGCCAGCCGCTCGCGGTCAAGCGCAGGGTCGGCTATCTGCCCGACCAGGTGGGCTTCTACGACAACATGACCGCGCGGGAGAACCTGTCCTACACCGCCCGGCTGATGGGACTTTCGGGCGGCGAGGCCGCGGCCCGCATCGCCGCGGCGCTGGAGCGGGTGCGGCTCGCCGACGTTGCGAACAAGCGCGTCGGCGCCTTCTCGCGCGGCATGCGGCAGCGGCTGGGGCTGGCCGAGGTCATCATGAAGCAGGCCGAGATCGCCATCCTCGACGAGCCGACCGGCGGGCTCGACCCGCAGTCGACGCAGGAACTGCTGGAGATGATCGGCGAGCTCGCCGGCGAGGGCATGACGATCGTGCTGTCGTCGCACCTGCTGGCCATGGTGCAGTCTGTCTGCGACCGGGTGGCGCTGTTCAACAAGGGGCGGATCGGGCTCACCGGCTCGGTCGCGGACCTCACCTCCGACGTGCTCGGCGGCACCCATGTCGTCGAGGTCGAGGCGGACGGCGTCGATCTCGCGGCGGCGCTCGCGGGCACGGATGGCGTGACCGGCGTCACGGCGACGCGGACCGGCGGCTGGCGCGTCGACACGGCCGCCGATCTGCGGCCCGAGATCGCGCGCCGGGTGGTCGGGGCCGGCGGGCAACTGCGCACCATGTCGATCCGCCGCACCACGCTCGACGAGGTCTATGTGCGGTTCTTCGAGGAGGAGGCGAGACATGCCGAGGCAGCGTGAGGGCTCGCCCTTCACAGGGCTGGCGACGGTCGCGCTTAAGGAGGCGGCCGACCACATGACGAGCGCGCGCATCCACCTCGTGCTGCTGCTCATCTTCCTGACGGCGGTCGGCGCCGTCTATGCCGCGATCGGCGAGGTGACGGCGACGATCGGCGAGGACCAGTTCCTGTTCCTGCGCCTGTTCACGACGGCGCGCGACCCGCTGCCGTCCTTCGTCGCCTTCCTCGGCTTCCTGCTGCCGCTGGTGGCGATCGCGCTCGGCTTCGACGCGATCAACGGCGAGCACAACCGGCGCACGCTGTCGCGGGTGCTGGCGCAGCCGATCTACCGGGACGCGCTGCTGGCCGGCAAGTTCGTCGGCGGGCTGATCGTGATCGCGCTCTGCCTGCTCACCCTGTGGCTGCTGGTCACCGGCATGGGCATCCTGCTCACCGGCCTGCCGCCGAGCGGCGAGGAGGTGCTGCGCGGGCTCGCCTTCCTGCTCGCCTCCTTCGTCTATGCCGGCGTGTGGCTGGCGGTGGCGCTGGTCTGCTCGACGCTGTTCCGCGCGCCGGCGACCTCGGCGCTGGCGGCGCTGACGCTGTGGCTGATCCTGACGCTGTTCTGGTCGATGCTGGCGCCGCTGGTGGCCGGCGCGCTGGCGCCGATCGACCCGCTCGACCCGATGACGCAGGTCCATCAGCTCGAATTGCAGAAGGCGTTCGCGCGGATCTCGCCCAACGTGCTCTACGGCGAGATGACGCTCGGCCTGCTCAATCCGGCGACGCGCTCGCTCGGGCTGGTGTTCACCGCGCAGCTCCAGAACGCGCTGCTCGGCGCGCCGCTGCCGGTGTCGCAGAGCCTGATGCTGATCTGGCCGCAGCTCGCCGGCATGATCGCGGCGCTGCTGGTGCTGTTCACCATCGCCTACGTCTCCTTCCAGCGACAGGAGATACGGGCCTGACAGGGGCCCGCGCGGCGGCTGCCGCGCGAGACGGGCGAGACCGGACGGCGCGGCTCCTCCTTGGCCGCGCCGTCCGGCTTTTCAGGAAGCCTCCGCGACCACCGCCACCTCGGCCAGCAGCGGCAGGTGGTCGGAGGCGCGCCGCGCGAGCGCATGGGCGACGACGCGGGCGCCGCGCGCTTCGACCTCCTTTCCGAGCAGCACATGGTCGAGCCGCAGCAGCGGCAGGCGCGAGGGGAATGTCGGCCGGGCGCGGCGCGCGCCCAGCGTCAGCGCGGCATCGCGCAGGCTGGCGGCGAGAAGGCGATAGACCGGCGACGACGGCACCGAGTTCAGGTCGCCGAGGAGCACGCAGCGGCCGTCCGCGAAACGCGGATGGCCGAGCCAGTCCGGGCCGAGCAGCTCGGCGGCCTGGCGCAGGCGCTCGATCCGGCGCAGGCCGAGATGTGTGTTGAGCACGAGCAGCTCGACGCCGCCGAGGTCGATGGCGACGCAGAGCGCGCCGCGCGGCTCGCCCAGCGAGGGCAGGGGGCCGGCCCTAACCAGCCGGCTCGGCAGCGCGGTGAGGATCGCGTCGCCGTACTTCTCCTCCTCGAGGTGGAGCGCGGGGTGGAAGTGCAGCGTGTGCTCGAGATGGGTGGCGATCGCCTGCGCCTGGTCGATGCCGCCCGAGCGGCGGCGGCCGACGTCGAGCTCCTGCAAAGCGACGATGTCGGCGCGGCAGTCGGCGATCACGCGGGCGACGCGCGCGGGGTTGAGGCGGCCGTCCGTGCCGCGGCAGGCATGCACGTTGTAGGTCAGCAGGCGGATCGTGCGGCTGGTGGCGGGCATGGGCTGGGGGAACCCGCGGACGCTGCTTTTCGTTCCGCCCAGACCCTTGAACCAGCAACGAAGCCGCCGCCTCATGAGCCTCAAGACCTTCCTGTTCAGACTGTCGCTCGTCGCCGGCGTGGCGCTCGCGGTCTATCTCGTCTGGCGGGGGCTGAGCCGCTATTCCTTCGACGAGATCGGCGAATCGCTCGCCTCGATCCCGCCGGTGCGGCTGGCGGCGGCGGTCGCCTTCACCGCCTGCTCCTATCTTTGCCTGACCGGCTTCGACGCGCTGGCGCTGCGCCATGTCGGCAAGCCGCTGCCCTATCCGAAGGTGGCGCTCGCCTCATTCGTCAGCCTCGGCATCGGCCACAATGTCGGCATCGCCAGCCTGAGCAGCGGCGCGGTGCGCTACCGCTACTATTCGCGCTGGGGGCTCGATGCGGCGGACGTGGCGCGGCTGGTGGTGTTCTGCGGCGTGACGGTATGCCTCGGGCTCGCCACGCTCGGCGGGGTGGCGCTGCTCGCCTTCCCGCACGACGCCGAGGGCATGATCGGGCTGACGCCGGCCGAGCTCAAGCTGGCGGCGGCGGCGACGCTGGCCGCGCCGGTCGCCTATGTGGTCGCGTCGGCCTTCGTGACGCGGCCGATCGGCATCGGCAAGTGGTCGATGGAGCTGCCCACGGTGAAGCTCGCCGTCGCGCAGACCGCGATCGGCGCGGCCAACTTCGCCTTCGTGGCGGCGAGCCTCTACCAGCTCGTGGCGGCCTTCTCGGACGCGGGCTACCTGCGCGTCGCCTCGATCTACGTGATCTCCAACGCGGCGGCGATCGCCACGCACGTGCCGGGCGGGATCGGAGTGCTGGAGGCCGGCATCCAGACGCTGCTGTCGGCCTCCGGCGCGATCGGCGCGCTGATCGCCTTCCGGGCGATCTACTTCTTCCTGCCGCTGGCGATCGCGCTGCCCTTGCTGGGGGTGAGCGAGCATGCCCTGCGCAAGCCCGCCAGCAGGGACGACAGGCGCGGCAGCGGCAGCCTCGCGGCCCAGCCGGTCAGGGTCCAGCGCAGCCGCTGAACCGGCCAGTACGGCTCCTTCGGGTCGAGCACGCCTGTGAAGGGGAGCGGCGTCACCTTGCCCTGCCAGGCGCGGATCGGGAACGGGCGCAGGCCGCGCGCATGGACGTTGAGCGCCTGGATCGCGGCGACCAGCGAGCCGGTGCGGGCGACCTCGTCGCGGACGGCTTCCGGCGCGGCGTCGAGATGCTCGGCCAGCAGGCCGTCGCGCAGCCGGGCGATGGCGGCGCGCTGCTCGTCGGTGCGCGCCTCGACGGCGACGTCGCATTCGGTGTCGAGGCCTTCGGAACGGTTGTTGAGGTTGGACGAGCCGACGCGGGCGAAGCGGTCGTCGACGACGATCAGCTTGGAATGGATCAGCACCTCGCATTCGCCGCCCTCGCCGTCGGGCACGACCGGATACATCACGGCGAAGCGGCCGGCATGGTCGGCTCGCTTCAGCCTGCGGATCAGCCGGTTGCGGTTGTGGCCCATGACGAACTGCTCGAGCAGGCCGCGCGAATTGCGGGTCATGAAGACCACAACCTCCGGCCCGTCCGGCTCGGCCAGCCGCTTGGCCAGGATGCGGGCGACGCGGAAGGAGGCGAGGTACTGGGCCTCGAGGTAGATGCTGCGGCGGGCGGAGCGCAGGGCGTCCTTGGTGAGCCGGATCGCCTCGCGGCGGCCGCGGCGGCCGAACAGCTTCGGCTCGGTGCGGGCGACGGCGACGGGACAGCCGGTCAGGGTCGGCTCCAACCCCTCCGGCCAGATCTCGGGCGCGCCCTCGACGGCGGGGATGCGCTTGCCGGTCGCCTGACGCCAGCGCCGCCGGGCGACCTCGCCGAGGCAGCGGGCGGCGGGGCCCGACATCACCGCCTGGATGTCGTGCACCGGCGGGTAGGGGATGTCGGCCGGGGTGCGGCGCAATTCGGACACGGCGCGGTGGTCGCGGTCGTCCCAGCGCCCGGTCGTCAGGTCGATGCCGCCGGCGAAGGCGAGCACGTCGTCGATGCAGACGATCTTCTGGTGGTGGGCGCCGCGCAGCGGGTGGCGGGCGTCGAAGCGCAGGTGGATGCGCGGATGGTCGGCCCAGCCGCTGCGCGAGAAGGTGGCGGGCGCCTTGCTCGAATAGAGCGGCCCCATCGCCCAGACGAGGATGTTGACGTGCAGCCCGTCATGCGCCTCGACCAGCGCGCGCAGCATTTCGCCCAGCGTCGGCATGTCGACGCCAGCCGGGCCGAGCCTGATCTGCGGGTTGAAGTCCCAGCCGACGATCCAGACGTTGCGGCGCGCCAGCGGCAGGCTGGCGGCGAGCCAGCGGAAATATTCGGCGCCGTCGACGAGGAAGGCGAAGCGGCTCGCCTCGGCGACGCACCAGGCATTGGTGCCCGGCACGGCGATCGGCCCTTCTGAGGCGGCGAGGCGGCTGCGGTCGGAATGGCTGCTCAAGGGGGACTCCGGCGACTCGTGAGTTCGGTCACCGCAAAACGCGCCGGAACGCGTTTGGCTCCGCGCATGCGGCGTGGCAGCGTCGTCCGGTCAGGCCGTCTTGCGGCGGTCGCCGGCGGCGCGGACGGCCTGGCCGGTCGCCGCATCGAAATAATGCAGCCGCGCCGGGTCGGCGGCGAGCCGCACCGTCTCGTCGCGGGCGACGCGGCGGATGCCGTCGAGCTTGGCGATCAGCGGCTCCTGCGCGCCGATGTTGGCATAGACGATGGTGACCTCGCCCAACTGCTCGACTAGCGCGACGCGACCCTCGAACAGCGCGGCCTCGCCGGGGCCGGCGAGGCGCAGGTCCTCCGGCCGCACCCCAAGCCTGACGGCGCCGGACGCCGCCGGCGCGGCGACCGCGCCGGCCGAGGCGCGGCCGAGGTCGACGATGTTCATCGCCGGCGAGCCGATGAAGCGGGCGACGAACAGGTTGGCCGGCGTCTCGTAGAGCTCCAGCGGCGTGCCGACCTGCTCGATGCGGCCGCCATTGAGCACGACGATGCGGTCCGCCAGCGTCATCGCCTCGACCTGGTCGTGGGTGACGTAGATCATCGTCGTGTCGGGGAGCTGCTCCTTCAGCCGCGCGATCTCGATGCGGGTCGCGACGCGAAGCGCGGCATCGAGGTTCGACAGCGGCTCGTCGAACAGGAACACCTTGGGCTTGCGCACGATGGCGCGGCCGATGGCGACGCGCTGGCGCTGGCCGCCGGAAAGCTGGCTCGGCCGGCGGTCGAGATAGTCGGTGAGCTGGAGCATGGCGGCGGCCTCGCGCACCTGCCGGTCGCGCTCGGCGACCGGCACGCCGGCGAGCCTGAGGCCGAAGCCCATGTTCTGCGCCACGGTCATGTGCGGGTAGAGCGCGTAGTTCTGGAACACCATTGCTATGCCGCGCTTTGCCGGCGCGAGGTTGTTGACCACCGTGCCGTCGATGGCGATCGTGCCGCCGCTGATCTCCTCCAGCCCGGCGATCATGCGCAGAAGGGTCGACTTGCCGCAGCCGGACGGGCCGACGAAGACGACGAACTCGCCGGAGCGGATGTCGAGGTCGACGCCGTGGAGGACCTGCACGGAGCCGTAGCTCTTGGTCACCTGGCGGATCGTCACGTCGGACATTTCGGCTGTCTCCTGCGCGGGCTTCGGTTCAGGCGGGGATCGGCGCGTCGGGGCGGATCAGGCCCTCGTGCCGCAGCTCGCGCCACAGGTCGGCCGGGATGTCGCGGCGCAGATCGGCGAGGTTGGCGGTGACCTGCGCCGGGCTGAAGGCGCCGGGGATGACGCAGGTGACCTGCGGGTGGAGCAGCGGGAACTGCAATGCGGCTGCGATCAGCGGCACGTGGTGGCGCTCGCAGACGGCGGCGATGCGGCGGGCCTTGTCCATCTCGGCGGGGGTTGCGTCGGCATAGTTGTACTTCGCACCCTCGACCGGGCCGGTGGCGTAGAGGCCGGAGTTGAAGACGCCGCCGATGACGATGCCGACATTGCGCTCGACCAGCAGCGGCAGCTCGCGCTCCAGCGTCTCCTGCTCGCCCAGCGTGTAGCGCAGCGCCAGCAGGAAGAAATCCATGTCGAAGAGCTGGAGGAAGCGCGGCATCATGCCGAGCTCGTTGATGCCGGCGCCGATGGCGCGGATCAGGCCGGCCTCCTTCAGCTCCTGCAGCGCGCGCCAGCCGCCGGTGGCGAGCTGCCACATGCGGGCCTCGACCATCTCGGGCGAGCCGTGGTGCCAGACGTCGAGGTCGTGGATCAGCAAGAGGTCGATGCGGTTCATGCCGAGGCGCTGGATGCTGTCCTCGTAGGCGCGCATGACGCCGTCATAGGAATAGTCGAAGACGTGGTCGAAATGCAGGCCGCCGGCCCAGAAGCCGGTGTCGAACGCCTCCGGCCGCTTCGGGGCGCGCAGGATGCGGCCGATCTTGGTGGACAGGATCAGCTCGTTGCGCGGCTTGGAATAGAGGAAGCGGCCGACGCGGTGCTCGGCCTGGCCGCGGCCGTACCAGGGCGCGGTGTCGTAGTAGCGGACGCCGGCAGCCCACGCCGCGTCGAGGGTGGCTTCCGCGTCGCGCTCGCTCACCTTCGTGAACAGCTCGCCCAGCGGGGCCGAGCCGAAGCCGAACTGCGGCAGCTCGACGCCGCTCTTGCCGAGGGGCCTGCGCGCGAATGGGTCCATGGCGAAACGTCCTGTCGGTTTCAGTAGGTGGCGCGGCCGCCGGAGACGTCGAACACGGCGCCGGTGGAAAACGAGCATTCCCGGGACGCGAGCCAGCAGACGAGGCTCGCGACCTCCTCGACGAGGCCGAAGCGGCCGACCGGGATCTTCGACAGCATGAAGTCGATATGCGCCTGCGTCATCTGCGCGAAGATCTCCGTCTTCACAGCGGCGGGGGTGACGGCGTTGACGCGGATCTCGGTGGTGGCCAGCTCCTTGCCGAGCGACTTGGTGAGGCCGATGACTGCCGCCTTGGAGGTCGAATAGGCGGACGCGTTGGGGTTGCCCTCCTTGCCGGCGATCGAGGCGATGTTGACGATGCGGCCGTAGCCGCCCTTGCGCATCACCGGAACGGCCGCCTTGCAGGCGAAGAAGGTGCCGTTGATGTTGACGTCCATGACCCGGCGCCAGTCGTCGGCGCCGTAGCTTTCGAGCGGGACGTTCGGCCCGGTGATGCCGGCGCTGTTGACGAGGACGTCGAGCCGGCCGAAGCGTCCGGCGGCTTCCGCGACGGCGCCGGCGATCGACGGCTCGTCGGCGACGTCGGCGGCGAGGCCGAGCGCGCGGCCGCCGAGCCTGGCGGCCGATTCCTGCGCGCGTGCGCCGTTGATGTCGACCAGCGCGACGCTGCCGCCCTCCTCGACGATGCGCCGCGCCACCTCGTAGCCGATGCCGGTCGCCGCGCCCGTCACCAGCGCCGCCTGCCCGTCGAACCTGCCTGCCGTCATGAATGTCTCCCGAAATTGTGCCGTCAGATCGCCAGACGATAGGCGCGGATGGCGTTGTCGCGCCAGAAGGCACGCAGCTCCTTCTCGTCGCGGCCGGCGAGCCAGGCGTCGAGGATGCCGATCCAGCGCGACGGCTCGACCGCCTGCAGCGTCACCGGCCAGTCGCCGCCGAACATGGTGCGGCCCATGCCGAACTCGGCGAAGGCGACGTCGAGATAGGGCTTGAGATCGTCGGCCTGCCAGTCCTTCGCGGCCTCGGTCGCCACGCCGGAGACCTTGCAGACCACGTTCCCGAAGCGCGCGAGCTCGCGCATCTGGCTCGCCCAGGGCTGCATCCGGCCGTCGCGGATCGCCGGCTTGCCGATGTGGTCGAGGATCATCGGCACCTCAGGCAGCTTCTCGACGAAGCGCAGGGTGTTGGCCATGTGGCGGTAGTCGATGCAGATGTCGAAGGAGAGGCCGTGCGCGGCGAGCATGCGCACGCCCTCTATGAATTCCGGCCGCAGGCAGAAGTCGATGTCGTCCTCGAACTGGATGATGCGGCGGATGCCGCGCAGGATCTTGTGGCGCTTCAGGCGCAGGAGGTCGGCCTCGACGGCCTTGCCCTTCTCCAGCGGCGCCCAGGCGACCATCGCCCCGATGCGCGGGTCGGCCTCGGCCTGCGCGGCGACCCAGTCTGCCTCCTCCGCGAAGGCGGCGAAGTCGGCCTCGCACTGGACGAAGACCATCGCCTCGACCTCGACGGAAGAGAAGGCGCGGCGGTAGTCCGGCAGGAGATAGGGCTTGTTCAGCAGCGCATTGCCGTCGAGCCACGGGTAGCGGATGCGACCCGGGTCCCAGATGTGCAGATGCGTGTCGACGATCGGAAAGGCCGGCACGTGAACTCCTCCCGCAGCTTCGCCGGACGCTGCGTCCGGGCGGCCGGGACAGCGGGCGGGACGCGCGGTGCGCAAATGCCCTCTTGTGCCGGCGAGACGGATATGACACATGTGGGGTTGTAGGACAACCCTGTTATTGAACATCCGAGGCGATGGGTTCCCGACGCGAACAGCAGCTTCTGGCGGAGATCGGCGCGATCGTCGGGGCGACCGGCGTGGTCGTCGACGCCGATCCCGGCTCGCGCTACCGGCGCGACTGGTCGGGCGACAATACCGGCCTGCCGATGGCAGTGGTGCGCCCGCGCAGCACGGCCGAGGTGGCGCGGATCGTCGGCCTGTGCGCCGAGGCGGGCATCCGCGTCGTGCCGCAGGGCGGGCACACGGGCCTGGTCGCCGGCGCGCTGCCGTCGCCGGAGGGTGACGAACTGGTCGTCAGCCTGGAGTGGATGAACAGGATCGTCGCGGTCGACGAGAACAATTTCAGCATGGTCGTGGAGGCCGGCTGCGTGCTGGAGACGGTGCGCGCGGAAGCCGCCGCGCGCGGCTTCGTCTTCCCGCTGGCGCTCGGCTCGCAGGGGAGCTGCCAGATCGGCGGCGCGATCGCGACCAATGCGGGCGGGCTCAACGTGCTGCGCTACGGTATGATGCGCGACCTCGTGCTCGGGCTGGAGGTGGTGCTGCCCGACGGGCGCGTCTGGAGCGGCCAGAAGGCGCTGCGCAAGGACAATACCGGCTACGACCTGAAGCAGCTCGTGCTCGGCTCGGAAGGCACGCTCGGCATCGTCACGGCGGCGACGCTGAAGCTGTTCCCGGCGCCGACGCAGGTCGAGACGGCCTTCCTCGCGCTCGATTCGGCCGACGCGGTGGTGCGGCTCTACGGCCATGCGCGGCGCGACCTCTCCGACCTCCTGTCGGCATTCGAGCTCTTGACCGACACCGGCGTCGTCCATTCCGGGCTGGCCAACCCGCTGGCGCAGGCCGCTCCCTGCTACGTGCTGCTGGAGATCTCGACCAGCGGGCTGATCGACGCGCGGGCGCTGCTGGAGGCGTTCCTGGCAAGTGCCGCCGAGCGCGGGCTGGTGCGCGACGGGGCGATCGCGACGAGCTCGGCGCAGGCAGCGTCGTTCTGGCAGATCCGCGAGATGATCATCGAGAAGCAGCGGCGGCAGGGCCGCCACCTGCGCACCGACATCTCCATGCCGATCTCGGCCATCGCGCCCTTCATGCGCGAGGCGGAAGCCGCGATGGCGGCGCTGTCGCCGGACGCGATCGTGCTCGCCTACGGCCATGTCGGCGACGGCAATTTGCACTTCAACGTGGTGCCGCCGGCCGCACTCGACGAAGCCGGCAAGATCGACCTGCTCGCCCGCTCCGAGGAGCGCATCTTCTCGATCCTCGACGGCTTCGGCGGCTCGATCAGCGCCGAGCACGGCGTCGGCCGCATCAAGCGGCACGCCTTCCTCGACCGCATCTCGCCGGTCCACCGCGACCTGATCGGCGCGATCAAGCACGCCTTCGACCCGGCGGGCATCATGAATCCGGGCCGCATCCTGGAGCAGACGGCGCCATGAGGATCAACGCGATCGACCGTCCCGTGCGCCTGCCGGCCCGCATCGCCGAGGCGCTGACGCGCGAGATCGAGGAGGGGCGGCTGAAGCCCGGCGACAGGCTGCCGACGGAGCAGTATCTCGCCGAGAACTTCGCCGTCTCCCGCAACGTCGTGCGCGAGGCGATCGCGCAGCTCCGCTCGGCCGGGCTGGTCAAGTCGCGGCAGGGGCTGGGCACGATCGTCGCCGACGGCGGCGACGCCGAGCGGGGTTTCCACATCGACCTCGACCAGGGCGACGGCAACGCCTCGCAATATGTCTACGAGCTGCGGCTCGGCATCGAGGTGCAGGCGGCCGACTTCGCGGCGCGGCGCGGCGACGCGGCGCTGCTCAGGGCGGTGTCGGAGACCTTCGAGCGGATGCGCGACGCCGAGCGCTGGCAGGCCGAGGGCGTCGACCTCGACATCGAATTCCACCTCGCGATCGCGCGCGCCTCCGGCAACCCGCTGATCGTCGACGCGATCGGCTACCTCGCCGGCGGCATGCGCAAGACGATCGTCGCCACGCGCGAGCGCTCCGGCGAGGTGATCGGCGAGGTCAAGCGGCTGACGCTGGACGAGCATGCGGCGATCCGCGACGCGATCGTCGGGCACGACCCGGCGGCGGCGCGCGAGGCGATGATGCGGCACATCACCAACGCCGCGCACAGGCTCGGCTACGACATCTTCAGGGAGGAAGCCGGCAGCCGGTGAAATGCGGCGCGGTCGCGCCGACGACATGCCTGAGCTGGGGCTCGAAGCCCGCACCAGCAGGAGATCAGGAGGAACACGCGGGCGGTATGTGGGAGAAGAACATGGGTGGAAACAACAACATTTCGCGCCGCCTGTTCCTGGGCGGAATGGCGACGGCGGGCCTGTCGGCCGGCCTCATCGCGCGGATCCAGACGGTCTATGCGCAGAACTTCACCGGCCAGCTCAGCCTGCTGTGCGACGCGGCCAAGCGTGCCGCGCTGCAGAAGGCGGTCGACAAGTTCGCCGCGCTGAACCCCGGCCTCGAGATCCGGCTCAACGCGGCGAGCGTCGACCAGCTCATGGCGACGGTGCGCATGCAGTACACGTCCGGCACCGCGCCGGACATCGTGCCGGTGTGGCCGGGCAGCGGCGTGCCGCTTTCGGTGCACCAGGTGGCGCCGGGCGGCTTCCTCGCCGACCTCTCCGGCCAGCCCATCGCCAAGATGGTGCCGGAGTTCGCCAAGGACGTGATCGAGGTCGACGGCAAGCTCTACTGGTACGCCAACCAGCCCTCGGTGATCGGCGGCATCACCAACATGCGGGTGATCCAGAAGGCCGGCATCAAGCAGCCGAAGACCTGGACCGAGTTCCTCGACGCCTGCCAGAAGCTCAAGGACCAGGGCATCATCCCGATCGCGCTGGGCAACGCGACGCAGTGGATCACGCAGCTCATCAGCTACGCGCTGGTTGCGACGACCGTGTTCGCCGACAACCCGGCCTTCCCCGAGGACATGAAGGCGGGCAAGGCGACCTTCGTCGGCTCGGGCTGGGAAGAGGCGCTCGGCAAGTATGTCGAGCTGAACAAGCGCGGCTTCTTCAACGACAATCCGAGCGGCACCTCGTTCGAGGAATCGCAGCAGCTCGTGGCCTCCGAACAGGCGGCGATGGCGATCCACACCGCCGGCACGATGGCGGGCATGATCAAGACCGCCGGCCACCGCGAGTTCGAGATGTGGCCGATCCCGGCCCGCGACGACCCCGAGCAGACGCGCGTGCCGGTCGGCATCACCAACGGCTACGGCGTCTTCAACGGCTCGAAGAACAAGGACGCGGCGATCGCCTTCCTCAACTTCATGAACGAGCCGGAGATCCAGCGCGACTGGGCCGACGTGACGCTGGTGCCGGTGTTCGGCATGCCGCCCGAGATGACCGACCCGGTCTATGTCGGCATCATGAGCTACGTGAACGCCGGCAAGGGCGCGCTCTACATGGACAACAAGTGGCCGAACCCGCGCGTGCAGGAGGCCCACTTCGTCGGCATCCCCGACCTGCTCGACGGCCGGGCGACCATCCAGGACGTGCTCGGCCGCATGGACGCGGCCTACAAGTCGTAGGCGCAGGACGATGGACGGCACGGCCGGGGCGAACACCCTGACAGTCGACAGCGCCGCGGGCGAGCTCGCGACACCGCCGCCACAGAGCCTGTGGCGGCGCGTGCTCGCCTCGGGCGGCGTCAGCTACCTGTTCATCCTCCCGGCCGTCGCCATCTACGTCGCCGTCATCCTCGCGCCCATCCTGATGGGCGCGGGCTACGCCTTCACCGACTGGGACGGGCTGCGCCAGATCGTCAACTACAATGGGCTGGCCAACTTCCGCCGCATGATCGGCGACCAGCAGGTGCGCTCGGCGATCTCCACGACGCTGATCATCGCCTTCTCGCTGGTGGTGGTGAAAGTGGTGCTGGGGCTGGTGCTGGCGCTCGTCGTCAACTCCAACGTCAAGTCGCGCAACTGGCTGCGGCTCGTCTTCTTCATGCCGGTCGTGCTGACGCCGATCATCGTGTCATACATGTGGAAGTACATCTTCTCCAACAACGGCACGCTGAACACGCTGCTCAAGATGGTGGGGCTGGAGCCGCTGCGCTGGCTGGGCGACCCGACGCTGGCACTGATCAGCGTCATCATCGTCACCTCGTGGCAGTCGGTGGGCCTGTCGATGGTGATCTTCCTCGCCGGCCTGCAGGCCGTGCCGCCGGAGCTGGAGGAGGCCGCCACGATCGACGGGGCGAACCCGCTGCAGCGCATCTGGCACGTGACGCTGCCGCTGCTCGCGCCGGCCATGACCGTGTGCGTCGTCATCGCGCTGATCCAGGGCCTGCGCTTCTTCGACCAGATCTACGCGCTGACCCGCGGCGGGCCGGGCTACGCCACCGAGACGCTGTCGACGATGATCTATCGCATCAGCTTCCAGTTCGGCGAGTTCAGCTACGGCGCGGCCGTGGCGATGGTGTTCTCGCTGATCGTCGGCGTCATCGTGCTGCCGGTCATGCAGGTGCTGCGCCGCAGGGAGATCGCCCATGGCTAAGGGACGCTACACCGCCGGCACCTTCGCGGTCGAGGTCGCCGCGACGGTCGCCGCGATCTGCTTCATCTTCCCGGTCTACCTGCTGGTGACCATCGCGCTCAAGGAACGCTCCACCTGGAGCCGCAACCCGATGAGCCCGCCGTTCAACCCCTATTTCGGCAACTTCAAGCAGGCCTGGCACGAGGCCTATCTGGGCGACGCGCTGATCTCCAGCATCGTGGTGGTGACGCTGAGCCTCGTCATCCTCGTCACGGTCGGTGCCTTCGCAGCCTATTTCCTCGCCCGCTGCAAGCCGAGGCTCGGCTATACGCTCTACGTCTTCTTCCTGCTGGCGATGGTGCTGCCGTTCCAGCTCGGGCTCCTGCCGCTCTACCAGATGATGCGCGACCTCGGCCTGCTCGGCACGCCGTTCAGCCTCGTCATCTTCTATTGCGGCTACCAGCTCCCGTTCACGGTGTTCCTCTACACCGGCTATATCCGCGCGCTGCCGCGCGCCTACGACGAGGCGGCCAAGATCGACGGCGCCACCGACATGCAGACCTTCCTGCACGTGATCTTCCCGATGATCCGGCCGGTCACCGGCACCGTCATCATCCTCAACTGCGTGTTTGTCTGGAACGACTTCATGACGCCGCTGCTCTACCTGCAGGGCTCGCGCTGGGCGACCGTGCCGGTGGCAGTGGCCGCCTTCGTCGACCAGGAGATCACCGACTGGGGCATCGTGTTCGCCGCGCTGGTCATCGGCATCGCGCCGGTGATGGCGCTGTTCGCCGTGCTGCAGCGGCACATGATGGAAGGCTTCGCCGGGGGGCTGAAGGCCTGACGCATCCACAGACAGACCGCGCGGCCCCGCAACGCGCTACGACCATGCCCGCTTCCGGAGGAGCCTCATGTCCGCACTCGAACCCATAGACCTGCGCTGCGAGCATCTGTTTGCGCCGCAGGGCCTCAACACGCGCCAGCCGCGCTTCACCTGGGGGCTGAAGGGGGATGGGCGCGGGCGGAGGCAGACGGCTTACAGGATCGTCGCCGGCACCGACCGCGCCGCGGTGGCCGCCGGCAGCGGCGAGTGGTGGGACAGCGGCAAGGTGGCCTCCGATTCCAGCCTGCTCGTCGCCTATGCGGGCCGCCCGCTCGTCTCCGACCGCGAGATCTGGTGGAGCGTCGAGGTGTGGGACGAGAAGGACCGCAAGTCGGCGCCGGCCGCGCCGGCGCCGTTCCGCACCGGACTGCTGGAGGCCTCCGACTGGAAGGCCAAATGGATCAGCCGCGCGCTGGTGCCGCCCGGCGGGCGCATGCCGCCGCAGGACACGGTCTACGACAATCCCTACTGGGCGCGGCCGGCCGACCTCTACCGCAAGGAGTTCAAGGTCGGGCGCAAGGTGCGGCGCGCCACGGTCTACGCCACGGCGCTCGGCCTCTACGAGATCACCGTCAACGGCGCCCGCGTCGGCGACCAGGAGCTGGCGCCGGGCTGGACCGACTACCACACGCGGGTCGAATACCAGAGCTACGACGCGACCGCGCTGGTCGCCTCGGGCACGAACGCGATCGCGGCGATCGTCGGCGAGGGCTGGTATTGCGGCCGCGTCGCCTACGACAACAAGCGGGCCGGCAGCCACTACGGCGTGCGGCCGGCGCTGCTCGCGCAGCTCCACCTCGAATATGACGATGGCACTCTGGAGATCGTCGCGACCGACGCGAGCTGGGCCTGCGGCAACGGCGCGATCGTCTATTCCGACCTGCTGCTCGGCGAGAAATACGATGCGCGGCTGGAGCAGGACGGCTGGGACCGCGCCGGCTTCGCGGCGAAGGGCTGGTGGCAGGCCGACGAGATCGAGCCGCTGCCGCGCGCACCGAAGCTCGACGCCACGCGCGGCGTGCCGATCAGGAAGACGGTGACCTTCACGCCGAAGTTCCTGCACCGCACGGCGGCCGGCAAGCTGATCTACGACGTCGGCCAGAACCTCGCCGGCCACATGCGGCTGGAACTGGACGCGCCGCGCGACGCGACCTTCGTCATGCGCCACGGCGAGGCGCTGGAGCCGAGCGGCGAGCTCTATACGGCCAATTTGCGCTGGGCGCTCGCCACCGACACCTACATCTCGAAGGGCGGCAGGCAGGCGTTCGAGCCGCGCTTCACCTTCCACGGCTTCCGCTTCGTCGAGGTGACCGTGCCGGACGGCGTCGGGCCGGACGACATCAAGCTGACGGCGATCGCGGTGCATTCCGACATGCCGCTCGCCAGCGAGTTCGCCTGCGGCAGCGAGATGCTCAACCAGCTCCAGTCCAACATCGTGTGGACGCAGCGCAGCAACTTCATCTCGGTGCCGACCGACTGCCCGCAGCGCGACGAACGCATGGGCTGGCTGGGCGACGCGCAGGTGTTCTTCAACACCGGCGTCTTCAACATGGACTGCTCGGCCTTCTTCACCAAATGGCTGCGCGACGTCTACGACGCGCAGACGCCGGAGGGGCTGTTCACCGACGTCGCGCCGTCGGCCGTCTACACGCGCTTCGCGCCGCTGCCGCCGCGCGGCGCGCCGGGCTGGGGCGACGCGGGCGTGCTGATCCCGTGGCGGATGTACCAGCGCTACGGCGACGTCGACCTGCTGTCGGGCTGCTATGCCGGCATGGTGCGCTGGCTCGACGCGATCGAGAAGGCCAACCCGCACCACATCCGCGACAATGCCGTGTTCAGCAACTGGGGCGACTGGCTCTGCCTCGGCACCTTCACGCCGAAGAACGTGGTGGCGACCGCCTACTGGGCCTACCAGGCGAAGGTGATGGAGAAGGCGGCCGGCGTGCTCGGGCGCCGGCAGGATGCGGCGCGCTTCGCGGCGATGTTCCGCGACGTGCGCGCGGCCTTCCGCAAGGCCTTCGTCGGCGCCGACGGAAGGATCGCCGGCGACACGCAGACGGCCTACCTGTTCGCGCTCGACTTCGACCTGCTGGAGGCGGCAGAGCGGCCGAAGGCTGTGGCGCATCTGAAACGCACGATCGCGGCGGCCGACGGCCACATCCAGACCGGCATCCACGGCATCCGCCACATCTGCCCGTCGCTGGTGGAGAACGGCGAAGCGGAGACGGCCTACGACCTGCTGCTCAGGGAGACCTATCCGTCCTGGGGCTTCTCCATCCGCAACGGCGCGACGACGATCTGGGAGCGCTGGGACGGCTGGACGCCGGAGCGCGGCTTCCAGAGCGTCAACATGAACTCGCTCAACCACTACGCGCTCGGCGCGGTCGGCGAGTTCATGTACCAGCGGCTGGCCGGCATCGACGTGCCGGACGCGGGCGGCGCCTACCGCACCGTGCGGCTGCGGCCGGTGCCGTCGGCCGCGATCGGCTGGTGCAAGGCGAGCCATCGCGGCCATCTCGGCACGATCGCGAGCGAGTGGCGCTGCGAGGGCGGTGAGACGCGCTGGGAGGTGGAGCTGCCGCCCAACGCGACCGGCGAGGTCGAGCTTCCCGCCTCGGTCGGCAAGGTGACGCTGGACGGCAAGCCGCTGTCGGACGCGGGCATCGATGCGGCAAAGGGCGCCGACGGCGGGCTGCGCTTCCGGCTGGAATCCGGCCGCTACGCCTTCACGCTGGCCTAGGCGCTAGAACGCGACGTCGGCGCCACCCTTGAGCCCGAGGGCGGCGCGGGCCTCGTCGGGCGTCGCGACCTCCAGCCCGAGCCCTTCGACGATCTGGCGGGCCTTGAGCACCTGCTCGGCATTGGAGCGGGCGAGCTTGCCCGGCCCGATCCAGAGCGAATCCTCCAGCCCGACGCGGATGTTGCCGCCCATGGCGGCGGCCATCGCGGCGACCTGGAGCTGGCTGCGGCCGGCGCCCAGCACCGACCATTGGTAGTCCTTGCCGAACAGCCGGTCGGCGGTGCGGCGCATATGGGAGACGTCGTCCGGGTGCGGGCCGATGCCGCCGAGGATGCCGAACACGGTCTGGACGAAGAGCGGCGGCTCGACCAGCCCGCGGTCGAGGAAATGCGCCAGGTTGTAGAGGTGGCTGGTGTCGTAGCACTCGAACTCGAAGCGCGTGCCACCCTCGCCGAGCTCGTGGATGGCGAACTCGATGTCGGCGAATGTGTTGCGGAAGACGAGGTCGCGCGAGGCCTCCAGCGCCTGCGGCTCCCATGCGTGGCGGAACTCGCTGAAGCGCTGGAGCATCGGGAAGAGGCCGAAGTTCATCGAGCCCATGTTGAGCGAGGCGACCTCGGGACGGAACTTTCGCGCCGGCGCGATGCGCTCCTCGACCTTCATCCACGGCGCGCCGCCGGTGGTGAGGTTGATGACGCAGCCGGAGCGCTGCTTGATCCGCTGCAGGAAGGGCAGGAACGCCTCCGGCGTCTGGTCGGGGCGGCCGTCCTTCGGGTCGCGCGCGTGCAAATGGACGATCGCGGCGCCGGCCTCGGCGGCGCCGATCGCGGCCTCGGCGATCTCCTCGGCCGTCACCGGCAGGGCCGGCGACATGCTCGGCGTGTGGATCGAGCCGGTGACCGCGCAGGTGATGATGATCTTCGACGCCATTTCGGGCTCCGCATTAGGTTGTCGTCGCGGCGCGTCAGCGGCCGCCGGTGATCGGCAGCACCGCGCCGATCGAATAGGCGGCCTCGCCGCCCATGAAGAACAGGATCGCCTCGGCGACCTCCTGCGCCGTGCCGATGCGCGGCATAGGGAGGTTGGGCACCAGCCGCGCGACGCGCTCGCCGGCGCCAGCCGCCGCGTGGATCTCAGTGTCGATGACGCCGGGGCTGACCGCGTTGACGCGGATGCCCTCGCCGGCCACCTCGCGGGAGAGGCCGAGCGTGAAGGTGTTGATGGCGCCCTTGGTGGCGGCATAATGCAGCCACTCGCCGGCGCCGCCGATGAAGGAGGCGACCGACGACATCAGCACGATCGAGCCGCCGCGGCCGCCGCGCTTCGTCGACATGCGCAGCACGGCCTCGCGCGCCGTCAGCACGACGCCGACGAGGTTGACGTCGACGACGCGGCGCAGCGTCTCGGTCTCCAGATCCTCCAGCCGGCCGGCCTTGCCTGTGATGCCGGCGTTGCAGACGACCGCGTCGGGGGCGCCGAGGCTGCGGTCGACAGCGGCGAACATCGCCCTGATGTCGTCCTCGCGGCCCATGTCGCCCCTGACCAGCAGGGCGCGGCGGCCGAGTGCCTCGATCTCGGTGGCGACCTCGCGGGCGGCGTCGGTCGAGCCGAGATAGTTGACGCAGACGTCCCAGCCGCGGCGGGCGGCGAGCAGGGCCGTCGCCCTGCCGATGCCCCGGCTGGCGCCGGTGACGATCACGACCTTGGCCATGACGTGCCTTTCGCTGGAGTGGCGGAGTAGCCCTAGTGGACCCTGCCCGACAGGAGCGGCTTGCGGAGGGAGACGAAGTCGGCGACCGCGTCGACCAGCATGTCGCAGTCCTTCGGCGCGATCTCCAGGCTGAGCGCGACCATGGCGCGGCGGGCCATGAAGACGCCGCGCTCCAGCATCTCGAAGTAGAACAGCTCCTTGAGGCTCTGGTCGGCCTGCTGCGCCTCGCCGGCGTTGCGCGGCGGGGTGGCGGCGAAGTGGGCCGTCATCATCGAGCCGATGCCGGTGAATACGAGGGCGGCGCCGTGCTTACGGCACACCGCGTTCAAGCGCTCGCGCAGGTCGTCGCCGAGCGCGTTGAGCTTGCGCGCGACGTCGGGCGTGTAGAGCTTCGTCATCGCCACCAGCCCGGCCGACATGGTCATGATGTTGTTGTTGAAGGTGCCGGCATGGCCGATCGAATCGGCCCGGCGCGGGTCGTAGATCGACATCAGCTCGCGGCCGCCGCCGAAGGCGCCGAACGACATGCCGCCGCCCATGTACTTGCCGAGCGTGGTGAGGTCGGGAAGGATGCCGTGCACCTCCTGCAGGCCGCCGGGGCTGAGCCGCGAGGTCATCACCTCGTCGAAGATCAGCACGATGCCGCGGCGGTCGGCCTCCTCGCGCAGCAGCTTCAGGAATTCCCCGTCGGCCGGGATGCAGCCGCTGGCGCCCATCATCGGCTCGACGATGATCGCGGCGATGGCGTCGCCATGCTCCTCGAGCAAGGCCGCCGTGCCGGCCGCGTCGTTGTAGGTCGCCATCAGGAATTCGTGCGGCACGTTGGTGGCGACCGGCGTTTCGCCGAAGCTCAGCAGCCCGCCATGGTAGCCGCCGCGGAAGGCGAGCACCTTGCGGCGGCCGGTGTGGATGCACGCGGTCGCCACCGCCATCAGGTTGGCCTCGGTGCCGGAATTGGTGAAGCGGACCAGCTCCAGCGAGGGCACGCGGGCGCAGACGGCTTCGGCAAATTCCGGCTCGACGGTGTTGTGGCCGGACAGGTTTATGCCGCGGTCGAGCGCGCCGATGATCGCCGCGCGGATGTCGGGGTTGGAATGGCCGAACAGGCCGGCGGTGTATTCGCCGAGATAATCGACATAGTCGTGGCCGTCGGCATCCTCGACGTGGCAGCCGCGGCCGCCCTTGATCGCGAGCGGAAAGGGCGAGTGGAACAGCACGGTGCGGGTGTTGCCGCCGGGCATGACCTCGGTCGCGCGCCTGTGGCGCGCATGGCTCTCGGGGTTGCGCTCGACATAGCGGGCGCGGGCGTCCTCCAGAGCCGACTTGATGCTGACGTTGCGGGGCGTTTCGTGCGTGTTCATGGGGTCCGGTCCGTTCAGGAAAAAGTCAGGAGGCGCCTGGGATTGCCGACGAGGATCGCGTCGATCTCGGCCTCGCTGAAGCCGCGGGCGCGCATCAGCGGCACCACGTTCTCGAAGATGTGGCCGTAGCCGTGGCCGCCGAAGCAGCTCATGCGGGTGCGGTAGCAGATGTCGTGGCTGATCAGGATGCGGTCGAGATGGCCGTGCTCGATGAGGGCGCGGATGTGGCGGAGCCGGATGACATCGTTGGGCATGTCGATGTCGCCCCAGTAATAGTAGCTCTGCTCCTGCCCGAAGAGGTCGAACTCGACCACGCAGCCGGTGTCGGCCAGCCGCAGCATGCGGTCGGTGTCGAAGATGGTGCGGTCGATGTGGCTGATGATCGTGCGCTCCGGCCGGCCGCCATTGGCGCGGACGAACTGGGCGATCTCCAGCGGCTGGTCCTGGTGGCGGCCGGGATGGATGTTGAGCGAGGCGCCGGTCTCGGCCTGGGCGAGCAGGGCGCCGCGCAGGACGCGCTTCTCGAGGCCGGTCCACGGCACCTGGCAGCCGATCTCGCCGATGATGCCGGCGCGGATGCCCGTGTCCCAGGCGCCCTCGAATACCTGCGAGACCATCTCGGCGGCGAAGCTCTCGACCGAGCGCGCCTCGTTGGCGCGGTCCTGGTAGTCGTCGACATAGTGGCCGCAGCCCATGACGATCAGCGCGCCGGTCTCCTGCGAGACCCTGACCAGCCCCTCGGGGTCGGGCTTGAGCCCGCCGCAGGTCAGCTCGACCACGGTCCTGCCGCCGGCCTCGATCATAGCCGCGACCTCGCGGCAGGCGACGTCGACGCTGCGCGACACCAGATTGCCGGGGACGATGCGGCGGCCGTAATTGATGCGGAAGCAGTTGCAGAGCTCGATCTCGGGGCCGTCGTCGCCGGTCGCGATCATCGCCGGGGTGCGCACGTCCCAGATCAGGTGCTCGTGCATGAGGGTGGGACCGAGCGCGGCGGGATCGACGAGGCCGGTGACCGTCTGGGCGCGTCCGCGCAGCTCGTCTCGTCCGATGCGGGTCATGGGGTGGATAGCCTCGATCGTTGTCGAATGGGTCTAGATACAGGACCGATCCGGCGTTATGAAATTGAACATTGTCCAATTTAATTGTCAACTGTACAATTATCGGGAATCGACAGGGGCCGCGAAGGCGGTCCCGGGCAGGCGGCGGAGGGAACGGATGAAGCGCAAGTCGGAAGCGAAGCCGCGCGGGCGGCCTCCCAAGGATTCCGCCGACAGCCTGACGCGCGAGCAGATCGTGAAGACGGCGCTGGAGCTGATCGACGAGAAGGGCCTGGAGACGTTCAGCCTGCGCGACGCGGCGCGCAAGCTCAACGTCTACCCGACGGCGCTCTACTGGCACTTCGCCGGCGGCCGCAACGCCGTGCTGGCGGAGGTGGCGACCATCGCCTTCCACGACGTGGCGCCGCCGTTCCCGCCGCAGGAGGACTGGCGCGGCTGGCTGCGCGGGCTGCTCGAACGCTACCGGCAGTCGCTGCAGAGGCACCCGAACATCGCGCCGCTGCTCGGCGCGCAGCTCGTCTCGAACTCCGGCATCAACCCGCTGCTGGTCGAGCAGATCCTCGCCGCGCTGAAGGCGGCGGGCTTCGAGGCGCCGCGCATCGTCGACGCCTACAATGCGGTGGTGGCGGCGATGATCGGCTACGTGACGCTGGAGCTGGCGCCGATGCCGGACGACGACCCGGTCGACTGGGCGGCGGAGCTGGAAGACCGCGTGCGGGCGCTGCCGGCCGAGGACTATCCGCTGCTGGTCGAGCACCTCGACCTCCTGTCCAACAAAGCTTTCATCGTGCGCTGGCAGAGCGGCCGGGTGAACCCGCTGACAGGCGGCTTCGAGCTCTATGTCGACATGGTCATCGCCGGGCTGGAGGGGATACTCTCGCGCCGGAAGGACGGCGCGGCGGCGTAGGCGGTTGCCGCGCGCGACAGGACGGAGGACGCGATGAAGGAACCGGCCACGCGCCGCGAGGTCCACTACGGCAACCGCGTCGTGCGCGCCTATGCGGACAGGCCCCGCAACATCGACGCGATGCTGCGCGACACCGTGGCGCGCCTGCCTAACGCCGACGCGCTGCTGCTGGGCGGCGAGCGGATGAGCTATGCGCAGCTCGACGCCGCCGTCGGCCGCGTCGCCGGCGGGCTGCTCGCGGCAGGGCTGAGGCCGGGCGACCGGCTGGCGATCCTGCTCGGCAACGGCTTCGAGTTCGTGCTCGCCGTGCTCGGCGCGGCGCGGGCGGGACTGATCTCGGTGCCGCTCAACACGCGCCAGCGGCGGCCGGAGATCGAGTTCGTGCTGAACCAGTGCGGCGCGGCAGGCATCGTCTATGCCGGCGAGCAGGCCGCCAATCTGCCGGCGGCGGCGGACGTACCCGCTCTGCGCAGCGTGTTCGTGGTGGGCGAGGGGCCGGGCCGCCCCTTCGCCGCATTGGCCGACGCCGCGCCCGCCGCGGACCTGCCGGACGTCGCTGAGGACAGCCCGTTCTGCCTGCTCTACACGTCCGGGACCACCGGCCGGCCGAAGGGCGCGGTGCTCACCCATTTCGGCGTCATCCACTCGCTGATCCACTATCGCGAGGGCCTGCGCCTGCGCGAAGGCGACGTAGCGGCGCTCGCCGTGCCGGCCTCGCACGTGACCGGGCTCGTCGCCATCATCCTCGCCATGATCCTCGTCGGCGGGTCGACGGCGATCATGCCGGCCTTCAAGGCGCGGACCTATCTGGAGATGGTGGCGCGCGATCGCGTGACCTACGCGCTGCTGGTGCCGGCCATGTACAATCTGTGCCTGCTCGATCCCGAGCTCGCGAGGTTCGACCTGTCGAGCTGGCGCGTCGGCGGCTTCGGCGGCGCGCCGATGCCGCAGGCGACGATCGACAGGCTGGCAGCGGAAATACCCGGCCTGTCGCTCGTCAACGTCTACGGCGCGACCGAGACGACCTCGCCGGCGACGATCCTGCCGATCGGCGACATCGCGATCCGGCCGGCCTCCGTGGGCAAGACGGTGGCCTGCGGGGAGATCGTCGTCGTCGACGAGGACGGCCGCGAGGTGGCACCCGGCGAGACGGGCGAGCTGCTGATCGCCGGGCCGATGGTCGTGCCGGGCTACTGGGACAATCCGGAGGCCGACCGCGCCAGCTTCGCCGACGGCTACTGGCGCTCGGGCGACATCGGCTCGATCGACGCGGAGGGCTACGTGCATGTGCTCGACCGCAAGAAGGACATGGTCAACCGCGGCGGCTTCAAGGTCTACTGCGTCGAGGTCGAAAGCGTGCTGTCGCTCCATCCGGGCGTGGTCGAGAGCGCGGTGGTGGGCCGGCCCGACCCGGTGCTGGGCGAGAAGGTGCATGCCTTCGTCCACACCGGCGGCCGCGAGGCCGACGCGGCCATGCTCAGGGCGCACTGCGCCGAGCGGCTGTCGGACTACAAGGTGCCCGACGGGTTCACCTTCCTCGACGAGCCGCTGCCGCGCAACGCCAACGGCAAGGTGCTGAAGACGGCGCTGCGCGACCTGCTGAAGGCATAGCCGGGCATTTTTCGACCATGGCGGGGTCCGCTGCCGCGCGGTCGGCAGCGGCCGGTTCGGGCTGCGTCTTACGGTCACTAGCCCCGGTGGCGGGAATGTCCTATACGAATCGCGAAAACTGAAAGTTCAAATTCGCGAACATGCTTGCCCTGGACATCGAACTCGATTCGCAGCCGACGTCGCGCCGCCAGAACGCCTACGACACGATCCTCAGCGCGATCGTCTTCGGCGACCTCGCGCCCGGCTCGCGGCTGGACGAGAAGTCGCTGGCGAGCCGGCTGGGGATCGGCATCGCGGGCGTCCGCGACGCGCTGTTCAGGCTGGCGCTGGAGCGGCTGGTGGTGCGCCAGCCGCGGACCGGGACGATCGTGGCCGGGCTCGACGTGCAGGAGCTGCAGGACGTCTACGAGGCGCGCATCCTGATCGAATGCCAGAGCGCGCGCATCGCGGCGCTGCGGGCCGACGCGCAGGACCTCGAGATCCTCAGCAAGCTGACCGACGAATATCTGGCGATCGTGGAGCTGCGCGACTTCCGCAAGCTGTTCAAGCTCGACCAGATCTTCCACCGGGCGATCGCGCGCTCGACCAAGAACCGCATCCTGGAACAGCACGTCGTCGTGCTGCACAACAACGCCTCGCGCTTCTGGTATGCCGGGGCGGTCGCGCGTCTCGAGCAGGAGGACTGGATCAAGTCGCGCCAGTCGCATGTCGACGTCGTCGACCGCATGCGTGCGCGCGACGCGCGCGGCGCCGAGAAGGCGATGCGCGAATGCGTCGGCCAGTTCCCCGGCTTCGTCGACTATTATGTCAGCAACACCGAAGCCTACGGCCTGAAATAGGCTGGCCGGCCCGGTATTTTTTGTCGGCCGCTTCCCACTTTCCCCAGCCGGAGAATCTGCCGCGAGGGTGACCTCGTCCGGCGGCGACAACGCGTGCGCGCGGCCTATAGAAATTTCAATATTTAGATTTCTGAAATTTCAGATATTGTATCGGCACGCGGATTTGCTATCGTGAGGGCACGACAAACGGGACGCGCTCCAATGGGACAGATCGATTCCGTCATCGAACGGCCGATGATGCCGGCCATGCTTCTCAACCGGCTGACCGTCGTGGGCGTGGGAGGCACAAAGCGCGCCCAGTCCAGCTCCGAGAAGGCGGTGCGCCGGGCGCTCTGCTTCGCCGAGGCGCTGGGCGCGACCACCCATCTGATCGCCGGCGAGGCGCTGCCCGACGAGATCTACGATCCCGGCTCGCGCGAGCGGAACCGGCAGGCGCGGAACTTCGTCGAGAAGCTGCGCGAGGCCGACGTGCTGATCGTGTCGACGCCCTCCTATCACGGCTCCGTCTCGGGCTGCATCAAGAACGCCCTCGACTATGTCGAGGACATGCGGGCCGACGAGCGGCCCTATCTCGACGGCGTGCCGGTGGGCGTGATCTGCTGCGCCATGGGCTGGCAGGCGGGCGGGGCGACGCTGACGGCGATGCGCTCGATCGTGCATTCGCTGCGCGGCTGGCCGACGCCGCTCGGCGTCATCGTCAACACGCAGCTCGCGAGCTTCAACCCGGATTTCGAGTGCAGCGACCCGGCGGTGGACAGCCAGATCCGCACGATGGTCCATCAGGCGATGCGCTTCGCCGACGTCAGCGCGACCGCGAAGCACTGGTAGGCCGGCGGGGTTCATCAGGACCCCGCCGCGACCGCGTCCAGCGTCGCCGCGCCGAGCACGGCGCTCTCGATGCCCATCAGGCTGGCGATCTGCAGCACCTCGGAGATTTCCGCGGCGGTCGCGCCGTGGTTGAGGGCGTTGCGGACGTGGATGCGGATGCCGGGCTCGAACAGGTGGTTGGTGGCCGCGTCGATCGCCACGTAGATCAGCTCCTTCACCCTGGGCGGGATCGTTCCCTCCTTCCAGGGGTAGGAGGAGAAGTCGACATAGGCGCGGAAATAGGCCGGGCTGATCTTCAGCAGCGTGTCCCAGAGCGGGCTCCAGTAGCCGCGCAGCGCGACGAAGCGGTCCTTGAGCTCCTGGCGCCCGGCGTCGAGCTCGCCCGGCCCCATCTCGTCGGCGCGGCCGAGCGCGGCGAGCTCCTCGGCCAGCACCGGCAGGCCGACGACGCAGGACTGGATGCCGAGCACCGAAGTGAGCTGGCAGACCTCCAGCACCTGCGCCTCCGACACGCCGCGGGCGAGCGCGATCTCGACGCTGCGCCGCGTCCCGGCGGGGTCGAGATGGGTGACGGCGACGTTGACGGCGAGCCGGATCATGGCGCGCGTCGCGTCGTCGAGCACGCCCGACGTCGCGGGCACGCGCGCCAGCGCCAGCGCGGCGGCGAAGTAGCCGGGGTCGCGGTCGAGAAGCGACCGGCTGGCGTCGGCGCCGAACCCCGTCGCCTCGACGAATTCCGACCTGCGGGAAGATGCGTCCGAACGGTCCATGCGAACTCCCTCTCGTTGCAATCCACGGTGCGGCCGGACGGTCGAGCGCGAAGCGATGTCCGGCACGCGGGTTTATTGTACAGTTGACAATTAAATTGGACAATGTTCAATTTATGCCGTCCGGAAGGCCTTCGGCCGCTTGACAGGGTTAGGTCGAGCGGGTACCGAATCCAGCGACTGAAATTTCACATTCCATGTTTTTGACATTTCTGTGAGGGTCGGTCGTCCATGTCGAGCATCAAGTCGCATAACGAGCAGATCGTCACCGACGGCGCCCACGACTGGGGGGATCTTCCCTATTCGCAGGGCATCGTGGCCGGCGATCTCGTCTTCGTCTCGGGGCAGCTCGGCGTCGACCGCGCGACCGGCAAGCCGGCCGACGGCATCGAGCCGCAGACGCGCTCGGTGCTGGAGCAGATCGCGGCGATCCTCGCGGCAGCGGGCTGCACGATGGCCGACGTGGTCAAGACCAACTGCTACCTGACCGATCGCGAGCGCGATTATGTCGGCTTCAACAAGGTCTACCGGCAGTTCTTCACGGGCACCAAGCCAGCGCGCGTGACGGTCGAGGTCTCGAAGCTGGCACCCGGCTTCATCGTCGAGATCGACGCGATCGCCCGCCGTCCGGCGGCGGCCGCCGACACGGATGCCGGCCGGTCCCGCTGAGGGCGCGGCCACACATGCAGCGAGAGGGGCGCATGTCATCTGCTGAAAAGAAACAGAACGACCTGGAGGCGGCGAAGGCGCGCCAGCTCATGCTGCGCACGGCGCTCGGCTATGCGCTGGCGATCGCGATCTTCATCGTGCTGATCGAGGTCGGCCATTCGAGCCTGCCACCCTACCTGTTCCCGTCGACGACGCAGATCCTGAGCAACACGGTGGAGGCGCTGCGCCACGACTGGCTGGACCTGCTGCTGACGGTGGTCCGCCTGATCTTCGCGCTGCTGACGGCGACGCTGCTCGGCTGGCTGCTCGGCCTGTTGATGGGCGCCTTCCGCAGCTCGGTCGGCCTCGTCGCGATGCCGATCCTGTCGATCCTGCAGGCGATCCCGGCGGCGTCGTGGATCCTGGTGGCGAGCCTGTGGATCGCCGAGCCCGAGATCCGGGTGTGGCTGATCTGCTTCTCGCTCGGCCTGCCGCTCTACGCGATCTCCGTCTACGAGGGCGTGCGCGACCTCGACGGCGAGCTGCTGGAGGCGGTCGAGCAGTTCCGGCCGACCAAGTGGCAGGTGATGTACATCCTGCTGATCCCGCAATCCTTCGTCTACCTGCTCATCTCGATGCGGACCGTCTCGTCGCTGGTCCTGCGCGTGCTGGTCTTCGCCGAGCTGATCGGCGCCAGCACCGGCGTCGGCGCCCGCATGAGCGATGCGCAGACCAACTTCGACATGCCGATGATCTTCGCCTGGACCGTCATCATGGTCGTGCTGAACTTCGCCATGCTCTGGCTGATCGACATCGCCGAGCGCTACCTGCTGTCCTGGCGGCGCGAGGTGGCCATACGATGAGCCCCGACAAGCGCATCGTCGTCGACGTCGACAACGTCACCGTCCGCTTCAAGTCCTTCGTCGCGGTGGAGGGGCTGTCGCTCCAGATCGCCAAGGGCGAGCGGGTGGCGATCCTGGGCCGCACCGGGGCGGGCAAGTCGACGCTGCTCAACCTGCTGGTCGGCAACCTGGCGCCGACGGCGGGCAAGGTCCGCGTCGCCGGCGCCGACCCGTTCAGCGAGCACCAGGCCCTGCAGGGGCGCATCGGAATGGCGTTCCAGTCGCCGCGGCTGGTGCCGTGGCGCACCGCGCTGGGCAACGTCAAGCTGGGGCTGGAGATCCTCCGGCGCTCGAAGGCCGAGCAGGACCGCACGGCGCGCCAGTGGCTGGAGCAGGTGCATCTGGGCAGCGCGGTCGACCTTTATCCGAGCCAGCTCTCGGGCGGTATGCGCCAGCGCGTCTCGCTGGCCCGCGCCTTCGCGATCGAGCCGGACCTGATCCTGCTCGACGAGGCCTTCTCGGCGCTCGACGAGGTGACCGCGGCCGACCTGCGCAACGAGTTCCTGCGCCTGTGCGCGCAGATCGAGATGACCTCGCTGATCGTGACGCACAACATCGAGGAAGCCTTCATACTGGCCGACCGCGTCATCCTGCTCGGCAGGCCGGCGAAGATCCTGAAGACCTTCGTCGCCTCCGAGGAGCCGGCTCCCGGCACCGCCGACTTCGTCGCCTTCAGGGAGACGATCCACAAGATGATCGTCGGCAACGCATCGAGCTGACGAACGAATGCGCGCCGGACGGCGCGCCCCGCAACAACCGAGGGAAGACAACCATGGAAATCGGAATCCTGACCCAGGGCTACGTGCGCAGCGATTCGACCGCACAGGACCGGATCCGCGACGTGGTCGCAGAAGCCCGCTACGCCGACGAAATGGGGCTGGCCGCGTTCGGCGTGTCGGAGCAGCACTTCAAGTTCCCGGTCAACAGCACCGCGCCGATCACCACCGTGATGGCCGCGATCGCTCAGGCGACCGAGCAGATCAAGATCGTCCCCGGCGTGGTCATCCTGCCGTTCCACCATCCGCTGACGGTCGCCGAGAACTGGGCGGCGATCGACATCATCAGCAACGGCCGGCTCTATTTCGGCGTCGGCAAGGGCAACACGCCCTTCACGTCGGACGTCTACAAGGTGCCGCTCAAGGACACCGTCGGCAAGTCGGACGAGGCGCTGGAGATCATCGTGCGCTCGTGGACGCAGGACAAGTTCTCCTTCGACGGCAAGTTCTTCCAGTTCCCCGAGCTGAGCGTCTGCCCGAAGCCGACCTCGCGCCCGCATCCGCCGCTCGGCTCGGCCGGCAACTCGATCCCGGCCGCCAAATATGCGGGCGACCGCAAGCTCGGCTTCATGACCGGCACGCTTGTCGACAGCTGGGAGGACGTCGGCATCTGGCTCGACGCCTATGACGAGGCGTGGAAGACCGGCAAGCCCATCGCGGAGGCGGCTCCCGACAACACCAAGAGCATCCTGGTGCCCGGCTGGGTGGGCGACAATTTCGAGGAGGTGCGCGACCAGGCCGGCTACGGCACGATGGCCTACGTCAACCGCTACGTCGAATACAAGCGCGTGGTGGCCGAGCGGGCGGGCACGCCGAACCCGACCTATGGCGAGGGCTTCCTCGACAATTTCAAGGTCATCTACGACACGATGCCCAACGCGTTCGGCACGCCGGACCTGGTCATCGAAAAGCTGCTGCGGATGAAGAAGATGGGCTTCGACCGCGTCGACGTCACGCTCGACTACGCGACGCACGAGGACATCCTCAAATGCATCAAGCGGCTCGCCACCGAAGTCGTGCCGGCGCTGAACTGACGGGCCGGCCATGACCGATCTGCTCGCCCTGCCGGTCTCCAAGCTGCTCGCGCTGATGAAGGCGCGGGAGCTCTCCCCCGTGGAGCTGATGGAGGCGACGCTGGCGAAGGCCGAGGAGGTCAACGAGGCGACCTCGGCCTTCCTCACCATCGTTCCCGACAAGGCGCTGGCCGAGGCGCGGCGGCTCGAAGCGCTCTACATGCGCGGCGGCGAGGTGCCGGTGCTGGCGGGGCTGCCGATCTCGATCAAGGACACGGAGCCGACGGCCGGCATCCGCACGACCATCGGCAGCGCCATCAACAGGGACAACGTGCCGGACTTCGACGGCGCCGCGGCGGCCAATCTCAAGCGGGCCGGGGCGATCGTCTTCGCCAAGTCGAACACGCCTGCCTTCGCCGCCTACGGCAATACCGAGAACCTGCTGGCGGCGCCGTGCCGCAACCCGCTCAGGCTCACCGACACGCCGGGCGGGTCGAGCGGCGGCGCGGCTGCCTCCGTTGCGGCCGGCATCGGCCCGGTCGCGCACGGCACCGACGGCGGCGGCTCCGTGCGCATGCCGGCGGCCCTGTGCGGGCTGGTCGGCTTCAAGCCGAGCTACGGGCGCATCCCCTACTGGCCGCGCGCCGACCTGTGGGAAGGGCGCGCGCATCACGGCGTGCTGTCGCGCACACTCGAAGACGCGGTGCTGACCATGCGGGGCCTCGCCGGCGCATCGCCGCTCGATCCGCTATGCGAAGCCGAGGCGCTCGACTGGCGCGCCGAGGTCGACCTCGGCGATCTGCGCAGGCGGCGCGGCCTCTACATCGCGGAGTTCCCGGGCCTGCCCGTCGATCCCGTCATCGCGGACGCCTGCGCGGCGGCCGTGGCGCGGTTGCGCGGCGAAGGGCTCGAGATCGAGGAGGGCGCGTTCGACCTTCCGTCGACCAACGAGTGGCTGACGCATCTGTGGCATCCGCCGCTGGCGATGATGCTTCGACCCTGGCTGGAGAAGGCGCCCGAGCTGGTCGACCGGCAACTGCTGCCGCTGGTGGAATCGGGCAACCGCGTGACGTTCGACACGTATCTCAGGGCGCGCGAGAAGCGGTCGCAGTTCAACACCGACTTCGTGCGGCGCTACGCGGCCTACGACTACATCATCTGCCCGACCATGCCGTGCCTGTCCTGGTCGATCGACGGCAATCCCGTGCTCCATGACGGGCAGGGCATTCCCGGCATCGACGAGATCGCGACGGTCTGGGAGCAGATCCACATCTACAACCTCCTCGGCTGGCCGGCGATCAGCATGCCCTGCGGGCACGCGCCGGACGGCCGGGCGATCGGAATTCACGTGGCGACGAAACGGAATGAAGACCTGCTTTGCCTGTCCGTGGCGTCGCTGCTTGAACAGACGCAGTAGACAAACCTTAACAAGAGGATAACCAGAATGGGAACGTTGAATTCAGCTTGCCGGGCGATGCTTCGCTCGGCAGTCGTCTGCGCCGGCCTGGTCGCCGCCGGCCTCGCAGCCACCTCCGCCCAGGCGGCCGACAAGGTCTCCATCGCGGGTCTCACCACCGACCTCGGCGGCGTGCCGCTCGTCGTGCTCGGCCAGGACAAGGAATTGCAGGCCAAGCACAACATCGAGGTCGACGTGAAGCTGTACCCGACCGTGCCGACGGTCTGGACCGCGTTCACCGCGGGCGAGTTCGACATGCTGCCGGGCGGCGCGGCCGGCTTCGCGGCCTTCGCGGCCAAGGGCGGGCCGGTGCGCATCATCTCGACCTATGCGACGGCCAATGCCGACCTGATCGGCAAGACGGACAAGATCACCTCGGCCGACGGCCTGAAGGGCAAGAAGGTCGCCGTCCCGATGGGTGGGCTGTGGAAGCTGACGGCAGCGCAGATCAAGGCCAAGTACGGCCTCGAGCCCGGCAACGGCTACGAGGTCGTCCCGGTGCCGAACCTGCTCGCCGGCGTCACCCAGGTGCTGGCCGGGACGGCCGATTTCGCGATGGGCTGGGAGCCGGACACGACGCGCGTGCTGCTGACCTATCCGGAGCTCAAGATCGTGCTGCAGAGCGCCGACGTGCGGCCGGCGGGCGAGCCGACCCACATCCAGGTCGTGGTCGGCTACAACCGCATGAGCGACGAGGCGGCCAGGAACTTCGCCGCGGCGCTCGGCGAGGCGGTCAAGAAGGTGCGTGCCGACCCGAAGGCGGCCGAGGACACGTTCTGGAAGGTGAGCGGCGGCGACGCCGGCACCCAGAAATACGTCTTCGCCAACGCCGTCAGCGCCGGCCGCTACAATCTCGACGTGCACGAGCTGACGCCGGAGGACCGGGCCCTCATCAAGGCCGACACCTCCATCGTGGTGCCGCTCGACACGGTGCCGGACACGTTCTTCGGCAAGTAGGCTTCCGCGCCTCCTCCCACGCAGGCCCGCGGCGGCGCCCCGAAAGGGCGCCGCCGACGCCGGATCGAGACGAAGCGGGAGGGCTCCCGATGAGCGGCCTGAAAGTCTACCAGGCGATGGCCCGCGCGCTCGCGGAGAGCGGCCTGGGGCCGATGTTCGGGCTGGTCGGCGACGCCAACCTCTATCTCGTCGACAGCTTCGTGCGCGAGCATGGCGGCCGCTTCCTCGGCGCCGCCAACGAGAGCAGCGCCGCGCTGATGGCCATCGGCTATGCCGCCCTGTCGGGCAAGGTAGGGCTGGCCAGCGTCACCCACGGGCCGGCCGTCAGCAACACGCTGACCGCCCTCATCGAGGGCGTGAAGTCGTTCACGCCGGTCGTGCTCCTGTGCGGCGACACGGCCTTTGGCGACCGCGAGAACCTGCAGGATATCCCGCAGCGCGAGTTGGTGATCGCCACCGGCGCCGGCTTCGAGCAGGTGCGCTCGCCCGCGACCGCGGTCGCCGATCTCGCCCGCGCGGTCCGCCGAGCGCAGATGGAGCGCCGACCGGTCGCGCTCGACATCCCGACCGACATGCAGCATGAGGTCGTGCCCTACGAGGCCTGCCCGCTGCTCGTGCCGCCGTCGCCGCCGAAGGTCGCGCCGGCGGGCGACGATCTCGACAATGCGGTCGGCATCCTCGCGGCGGCGCGGCGGCCGATCGTGCTCGCGGGGCGCGGGGCGGTGGACGACGAGGCCCGCGCGGCGCTGCTGCGGCTGGCGCGGCGGCTCGACGCCCCGCTCGCCACCACGCTGAAGGCGAAGGGGCTGTTTCGCGGACAAGACGGCGATCTCGGCGTGTTCGGGACGCTGAGCACGCCGGCGGCCGTCGAGGCGATCCTGAAAGCGGACTGCGTGATCTCGTTCGGGGCGAGCCTGACCGGCTACACGACCTCCCATGGCGCCTATCTCAAGGGCAAGCGCGTCGTGCAGGTGAGCCCGGCAGCGGCCGACCTCGGACGCTGGCATGTGCCCGACGTCGGTCTCATCGCCGGTGTTGCCGAGACCGTCGAGGCGATCGTCCACTGGCTGGACGAGGCCGAGGTCGCGCCCTCGGGGTTCCGGCAGGAGCTTTCGCTCGACGGCGCGGCGGCGCTCCCGGTGACAGGGCAGGCGCGCGGCGGCGGGCGGCTCGACTATGTCGACGCGCTGACGCGGCTCGACGGGATGCTGCCGCCGGACCGGGTCCTGGTGATCGACTACGGGCGCTTCATGGTGAAGGCGCTGCAACTCATCGACGTGCCGCATCCGCGGCACCTGCTGCACACCGGCAATTCCGGCTCGATCGGGCTGGGCATGAGCTATGCGGTCGGGGCCGGCGCGGCGGAGCCGAAGCGGCCGGTCGCACTGTTCGTCGGCGACGGCGGCTTCATGCTCGGCGGGCTGGCCGAGTTCAACGCCGCGGCGCGGCACGGCACGGACCTGATCGTGGTGGTCTGCAACGACGGCAGCTACGGCGTCGAGCACATGCAGCTCCGCGCCAAGGGGATGGATCCCGGGCTGGTGACGTTCGACTGGCCGGATTTCGCGCCGCTGGCGCAGGCGCTCGGCGGCCACGGCGTGACGGTCCGCAACGGGGCCGACCTCGACAGGGTTGGCGAGGCGATCGCGGGCGGCGGCAGGCCGCTGCTCATCGACCTCAGGCTCGATCCCGACCATGTGCCCGTCTATTGAGGGGCGCGGTTGCTACGGCAGGAGGCAGGACGTTGACGCAGACAATCGACCGGATCGCCGCGACGCTGATTTCGGAGCACCGCGACGGCACGCGCTTCCACCGGCTGGAAGGGCTCGACGGGCTGGCCGACGCCTACCGGGCGCAGGACGCCCATGTCGCGGGCATCATCGGGGACGACCGCATCGCCGGCTACAAGATCGGCCTGACGTCGAGGCGCATGCAGGAGATGTGCGGCATCGACCATCCCATCGCCGGCTCCGTCTTCGCGCGGCGGGTGCTGAAATCCGGTGCGCATCTGCGGCTCGCCGACTACCACCACCTCGGCCTCGAGTTCGAGACCTGCGTCCGGCTCGGCCGCGACCTGGCGCCGGACGGTGCGCCGTTCACCCCGGAAAGCGCGGGCGCTGCGGTCGACGCCGTGGCCGCGGCGATCGAGCTGGTGGAGGACCGCAACGCCGACTATCGCGCGCTCGACTGCGCGACGCTGGTGGCCGACAATTCGTGGAATGCGGGGATCGTTCTCGGCACGTTCGTGCCGCCGCCGGCTCGCCTCGACGAGGTGGTCGGCGTCGTCCGGCAGGACGGCGCGGAGCTGACGCGCGGCCGCGGCGCCGATGCGCTCGGCCATCCCTTCGTGCCGCTGGCGTGGCTGGCGAACCATCTCGCCGAGCGCGGACGCGGCCTGCGCGCGGGGCAGGTGGTGATGACGGGCAGCATCGCGACGACGCGCTTTCCGGCCGGAACCTTTGGCTACCGCTTCGAGATTTCGGGGATCGGCGCGGTGGAGGTCGGCGGCGGGTGAAGCCGTGCGGAACATGACGCCCCGCACGGTCAGGTGCTAGAATCCGACGAGGTCGCCGCCCTTGAGGCCGAGGATCTGGCGCGCCTCGGCGGGGGTCGCGATCTCGTGGCCGAGCTCGGTCAGGATCGTCCTGATCTTGCGCACCTGCTCGGCATTGGAGCCGGCGAGCTTGCCGCGGCCGATATAGAGCGAATCCTCGAGCCCGACGCGGACCGAGCCGCCGAGCATGGCTGCCTGCGTGGCGAACGGCATCTGGAAGCGGCCCGCCGCCAGCACCGACCAGCGGTAGGCGTCGCCGAACAGGCGGTCTGCGGTGCGCTTCATGAACAGCAGATTGTCCATGTCCGGCCCGATGCCGCCGAGGATGCCGAAGATCATCTGCACGAAGAAGGGCGGCTTCAGCAGCCCGCGGTCGACGAAATGGGCGACGTTGTAGAGATGGCCGACGTCGTAGCACTCGTGCTCGAACTTGGTGCCGTGCTCCTCGCCGAGCATCTTCAGGATGCGCTCGATGTCGCGGAAGGTGTTGCGGAAGATGAAGTCGTCGGTGCCGCGCAGGTAGGGCTCCTCCCACTCGTATTTCCACGAGGAATAGCGGTCGGCGAGCGGGTAGATGCCGAAGTTCATCGAGCCCATATTGAGCGAGCACATCTCGGGCTTGGCCTGCAGCGGCGCGGCCAGCCGCTGCTCGACCGTCATGTTGAGGCCGCCGCCGGTGGTCACGTTGATGACGGCGTCGGTCGACTGCTTGATGCGCGGCAGGAACTGCATGAACACGGCCGGGTCCGGCGTCGGACGGCCGTCCCTGGGGTCGCGCGCGTGGAGATGCAGGATCGCCGCGCCCGCCTCCGCCGCCTCGATCGACTGGCGGGCGATGTCCTCGGGCGTGAAGGGCAGGGCGTCCGACATGGTCGGCGTGTGGATGCCGCCGGTGACGGCGCAGGTGATGATGACTTTCTTCGAGAGGTCGGCCATTTCGCTCACTTGGATTGATCGGAGAAGACGACGCGTCGCCTGACGGGAACGAGAGTTAGCCCGGTGCGTGCCGCAAACCAACCCCACAGGCCCTGCGGCGCGCGCAGCATGACGAGGATGGCGACGGCGCCGAGGATCATCAGGTAGGTGGTGCCGAGGTCGGCCAGCGTCTCGCGCAGCAGGAAGAAGATGACCGTGCCGACGATCGGCCCCTCGATCGTGCCGATGCCGCCGATGACGGCGATGAAGATCACGTAAGCCGTCCAGTCGTTGACGCTGAAGGCCGCATCCGGCGACACGCGCAGCTTCTGCAGGAAGATGAAGGCGCCGGTCATCGAGGTGAGGCCGGCGACGCCGACATAGACGAGGAGCTTGGTGCGCCAGATGTCGATGCCAAGGCTTTCGGAGGCGAGCTCGCTGTCGCGCAGCGCCGTCAGCGCCAGCCCGATGCGCGAGCGCAGCAGGAGCACGACGAAGCCGATCGCGGCGACGGCAATCGCCAGCGCCACCCAGTAGACCAGCATCTCGCGCAGCGGCCGCGAGGCGGCGATGCCGGCGACGACGCCCGCCGGCAGGCTGATGCCGGAGCCGCCGCCGAGCGAGGAGACCTGGGCGAAGCCGAGGCGAAAGACCTCGGCCAGCACCCAGGTGCCGATGGCGAAATAGGCGCCCTGGAGGCGAAACAGCAGCGGCGCGACGGGGATGGCGATGAGGGCGCCGGCGATGCCGGCGAGCACGATCGCCAAGAGCGGATGGACGCCGAGGAACATGGCGAGCGCGAACAGCGCATAGCCGCCGAAGCCGACATAGGCCTGCTGGCCCACGGAGACGAGGCCGGCATAGCCGGCGAGCAGGTTCCACAGCGTGGCGAGCGCGACGAAGGAATAAACCTCGCCGAGCAGGCGCAGGTCGGCGCGCCCGGCCCACCAGGGCGCGGCGGCGAGGGCCGCGAGCGCCAGCAGCGCGACGATGGCGGTGATCCGGCTTGCGCGGGTGGAGCGCTCGATCGAATAGGCCTGCGCCATCTCAGTCCATCCTCGGGAACAGGCCGCGGGGCCGCAGCCCGAGCACGAGGAAGAAGACGAGGTGGCCGGCGAGGATCTGCCAGCCGGGCGAGATCTGGGCGCCGACCGCCTGGGCGACGCCGAGGACGACGCCGCCGGCCAGCGTGCCCCACAGATTGCCGAGCCCGCCGATGATGACGGCCTCGAAACCGAAGATCAGCCGGGCCGGGCCCGACGCCGGGTCGAAATTGGTGCGGATCGCGAGGAAGATGCCGGCGATCGCCACGACTGCGGCCGACAGCGCCATGGCCATGCCGAAGACATGGTTGCGGTTGAGATTCATGAGCTGGGCGACCTCCGGGTCGTCGGACGTGGCGCGGAAGGCGCGCCCCAGGCTGGTGCGGAAGAAGACGAGCTCCATGCCGAAGATGATCAGCACGGAAGCCGCGAACATCAGCAGCGGCAGCACGCCGAGGCTCAAGCCCGGCGCGAGCTGGATGCTGGCCGTCTCGATGCTGCCGGCGGCGAGCCGGCGGCTGTCGGCGGTGAAGGCGACGAGCAGGCCGTTCTGCAGGATCACCGAGATGCCGAAGGTGACGAGCAGCGGCGACAAGAGGTCCTTGCCGATGGTCGGGTTGAGCAGGACGCGCTGCATGGCGTAGCCGATCAGCGCCATCAGCGGCACCACCAGCAGCGCCGAAGCGAGCGGGTGGAGGCCGGTCGCCTGGACGATGACCAGCGCCAGATAGGCGGCGGCGACGATCATGTCGCCATGGGCGATGTTGACGAGGCGCATGACGCCGAAGATCAGCGACAGGCCGGCGGCGAACAGCGCATAGAGGCCGCCGATCAGCACGCCCTGGACGATTGCGTTGACCCAGTCCATCAGCGCGCGAGCCCGAAATAGGCGGCGGTGATGGCCTGCCGGTCGTGCTCGCCGGGCCGGCCGGCCAGCGAGACGCGGCCTTCCTGCAGGCAGACGAACTTGCGCGCCACGGCGAGCGCGCGCGTGACGTCCTGTTCGACGAGGATCGCCGAGACGCCGGAGGCCATGATCGCCGGAACGGCGGCGTAGATGTCGCGGATCACCACCGGGGCCAGGCCGAGCGAGATCTCGTCGAACAGGATGAGGCGCGGATTGGCCATCAGAGCCCGGCCGATGGCGACCATCTGCTGCTGGCCGCCGGACAGCGCGGTGGCAGGGTTGCGCCGCCTCTCGCGCAGGATGGGGAAGAGGTCGTAGACGCGCTCCAGCGTCCAGTCGCCGCGGCGCGCCCGCTCGCCGCCGATCAGCAGGTTCTCCTCGACCGAGAGCGAGCGGAACAGCCGGCGCCCCTCGGGCACCATGGCGACGCCGAGGGCGGCGATGCGGTCGGGCCGCATGCCGCCGATCGGCCGGCCGTCGAGGCGGACCATCGCGGGCGCGCAGCCGACGAGGCCGGTGATGGCGCGCAGCAGCGTCGTCTTGCCGGCGCCGTTGGCGCCGATCAGGGCCAGCGTCTCGCCCGGCCCGACCTCCAGGTCGATGCCGAACAGCGCTTGGAAGTCGCCATAGCCGGCCTTGAGGCTGGCGATCGACAGGATCGGCTCAGCCATGCGCCATCTCCGCGTCCATGCCCATGTAGATGGCGGCGACCTGCTGGCTCTCCATCACGGCGCGCGGCTCCCCTTCCGCGATCTTCCTGCCGAAGTCGATGACCATGATGCGGTCGACGACGGCGAGCAGCGCATGCACGACATGCTCGATCCAGATGAGCGAGACGCCCTCGGCGCGGATGCCGTTGATGGTGGCGACCAGCTCGACGCATTCCGGCTCGGTCAGGCCGCCGGCGATCTCGTCGAGCAGCAGCAGGCGCGGATCGCTGGCGAGCGCGCGCGCCATCTCCAGCCGCTTGCGCTCCAGCAGGGTGAGGTCGCCCGCATAGGTGTTGGCCTTGCGCTTCAGGCCGGTCAGCTCGAGCACCTCGACGGCGCGCGCCTCGCTGGCGCGCTCGGAGGCGCGGCGGCCGAAGGCGGCGCCCACCAGCACGTTCTCGTAGGTTGTCATGCCCGAGAAGGGGTGCGGGATCTGGAAGGAGCGGGCGATGCCGAGATGGCAGCGCTCGCGCGCCGGCAGCGCGGTGACGTCGCGGCCGTCGAAACGAATCGCGCCGGCGTCGGGCCGCACGGTGCCGGCGATCAGGTTGAACAGCGTCGTCTTGCCGGCGCCGTTGGGTCCGACGATGCCGAGCGCCTCGCCGGCGCCGAGCGACAGCGAGACATTGTCGGTGACGGTCAGGGCGCCGTAGCGCTTGGAGAGGCCCGTGGCGGTGAGGATCGTCACGATGTCGGCGCCTTCACGGTTGGTGTGACGGGCGGATGCCGGGTCCCGTACCGGCGTCCGCCCGAGCCTATCACGACAGCAGGACGAGGTCGCCGCCGACCGGGATCTCCGGCGCGTTGGCGTTGGTGGTGACGACCAGCTCGACCTTGCCGCCGCGCTTCTGCCACTGGCCGGCGACGAGCGGCGTCTTGGTGACGTTCTTCACCGGGCCCTTCGACCAGTCGACCGGGCCGACGATGGTGGGCAGCGAGGTGGCGCGGATCGCCGCGACGATCGCCTCGGGGTCCTCCAGGTCGCCGCTGCGCTTCACCACGTCGGCGACCACCTCGAACAGCGCGTGCTTGAAGCCGATCGGCTGCGTCCACGGGCGGCCGGTGGCGGCCGAATAGCCTTCCGCGAGCTGGCGCGCGCTGTCGCCGGTCAGGCTCGACTTGAACGGATGGTCCGGCGTCCACCAGATCTCGGAGGAGAGGCCGACGCCGCGATCGCCGAGCGAGGCGATGACGGAGGGGAACAGCAGCGCCTTGCCGATGGTGACGATCTTCGGCCGAAAACCCTGCTGGCCGGCCTGGCTCCAGAAGGTGGCGAAGTCCGGCGGGATCATGTTGCCGGTGACGATCTCGGCGCCGGCGCCCTTGAAGGCGGAGATCTGCGCGGTGAAATTGTCGGTCAGCGGCTGGTAGCGGCCGGGATCGGTGAGCGCGAAGCCGGCTTCCGCGAGCGGCTTGGGGAAGCCGCGCTCGGCATCGCCCCAGGCATTTCCGTCGGCGTCGTTGGGGAACAGGCCGCCGACCTTCTTCGCCACGCCGTCATGGTTCCACATGGCGAGGAACGAGGCGATGACGTCCTCCAGGCCCCAGAAGAAATGGTAGGTGGACTGGAAGCCGGTGTCGGGCGCGCCGTTGCGGCCGAAGAAATAGGGCTGCCACGGGCAGTCGGTAGTGACGCAGGGCGTGCCGTTGACCTCGGCCTGGTCGGAGACGGGATTGACCGTGTCCGGCGTCGAGGCGGCGACGATGATGTCGACCTCGTCCTTGAGGATCAGCTCGGAGGCGACTTCGGCGGCACGGTTGGGGTTCGACTGGCTGTCCTTCGAGATGATCTCGACGGCCCAGCTCTTGCCGTTGTTCTCGATGCCCTTGCCGTAAGCCCTGGCGACGCCATCGAGGATGTAGTCGTCGGCCTCGGCGAAGCCGGCCAGCGGCCCGGTGCGCGGGCTGACATGGCCGATCTTCAGCGTCGGCGTCTGCGCATAGGCGCGCGAATGGCGCAGGACGACCGGCGCGGCGAGCGCCGTCGTGGCGGCCGCCAGGAACGCCCGGCGGTTGAGTCCCGGCATGCTTCCATTTCGAGCTGTCATTTTCTCCTCCCAGAGATGCTCGGCCTTGCCGGCCTCGCTCAGAACGACGTATCGCTGGTGACCTGCCGGTAGAGCACCGGCAGGATGTCGGCGAGATACCCCATTTCCTCGATTGCGTGCTGGTGCAGCCGGCGGCAGAAATGCTCGGTCACGGCCGCGGCGCGCACCTTCGCCGCGACGTCTTCCGGCACTGGCGCGCCGGTCGCGGCATCCTTGATGTCGCCGAGCCAGAACCGCGTCCGCATCTCGCAGCCGTAGTCGGTGTTGCGCACGAAATGGCACATATGCCCGATGGTGAACGGCACGCCCTTCGCCCCCGGCCGGGCGCACACCGCAACCCCGTCGAACGCGTCGTAGCGCTTCGGGTCGAAGAATTCGTGCGGATGGACGAAATTCACACGCAGGTCGTGGATCGTGGGATCGGCGTCTCGTCCGAGATATTCCCGGACCACATGGGTGGCGCCCCAGTAGTTGCCGTCCTTGCGGTTCTCCCAGTCGCTGAAGACATGGTCCTTCGGGTGCCAGAGCTTGTACTGGTCGGTGCCGCCCAGCCAGCCGAACCACCAGTGCACCATCTTGGCCCGGGACTGGGGCATGCGCGTCAGCGCGGCAATGGTGCGGCGGCCGTCGTCGTAGCTGACGACGCCGGATTCGAGCGTCAGGTAGCCGGGTTCGAGCAGGTCGTTGACTTCATCGAAGCGCATCTCGTGTCTCCTCGTTCACAGCGCCGCCAGGCCGCCCTCGGTGGGGATCGGCTGGTCGGTGGGGTTGGCGCGGATGACGAGGTCGAAGCGGTCGCCGTTCTTCATCCACTGGCCGCCGACGATCGGCGTCTTGGTGACGTTGCGGATCGGCGAGCCTTCCCATTTGACCCGGCCGGAAAGCGTCTCGTGGTCGGTCGCCCTGATCGCTTCGACGACGGCGTCGCGGTCGCCCGGATCGCCGGCGCGCGACAGCACATCGAGCGCGACCTCGAACAGAGCGTGCTTGGAGCCGATGAGCTGAATCCACGGCTTGCCCGTCTCCTTCTCCCACGCGTCGCACAGGTCCGGCGCGGTTTCGCCCGTCACCTGCGATTTGTAGGGGAAGGTGCGGTGCCAGCCCACTTCGGTCGACAGGCCGTTGCCGATGGCACCGATCGTCTCCAACGTCTGCGGCAGGAGCAGCGTCTTGCCGATGGTGGCGACCTTCGGCTTGAAGCCCTGCTGGGCGGCCTGTGTCCAGAAGGCGAAGAACTCGGGCGGCACCATCGTGGCCACCACGATGTCGACGCCGGCGTTCTTGAAGGCGGTGATCTGGGCGGTGTAGTCCTCCGCCATCGGCGTGTAGCGGCCGGAATCGACGCCTTCATAGCCGGCCTTGGCGAGCGCGGCGGGGAAGCCGAACTGGGCGTCGCCCCAGGCATTGCCGTCCGCGTCGTTGGCGAACAGCATGCCGACCTTCCTGTTGGTCTCGATCGTGCCCCACAGCGCCATGTAGGCGGCGATCACGTCCTCGAGGCCGAAGGCGAACAGCCAGGTCCAGTCGAAGCCCTTGTCGGGCGTGCTGTTGCGGCCGAACACGAAGGGCTGCCACGGGCAGTTGTTGGCGACCAGCGGCACGCCGTTGACCTCGGCCTGGTCGGCCACCGGGTTGACGGTGTCCGGCCCGCCGGCGGAGATCAGCAGGTCGACCTCGTCGTCGAGGATCAACTGGCTCGCGACCTCGGAGGCGCGGTTGGCGCTCGACTGGCTGTCCTTGATGACGAACTCGACGGGCCGCGTCTCGCCCTTGACCTGGATGCCGGCCGCGATCTGCTTCTCGAAGCGCTTGAGGATGAACGGGTCCGGCGCGCCGAAGAAGGCGAGCGGCCCGGTCTGCGGGGTTACCAAGCCGATCCGGACCGGATCGGCGGCGAAGGACTTGCTGACCCTCAGGACGGCAGGCGCGGCCAGCGCGGCGGCTGCGCCCAGGAACAGCCTGCGCGAGATTCCGTCAGCCAGGCGTGTCGGCTTGTGCATTCGATCCTCCCAGATTGGATGCCGATTTCTTCAGATGCTCGAAGACGCGGGCGCGGACGGCTTCCGGCTCTCCCGGCGCCCATGTGCGAAAACCCTCGCCACTCTTCATGCCGAGCCTGCCTTCCGCCACCAGCCCGGCGAGATAGGGCGAGGGTTCCGGCGAGCGGTCGAGATGGCGCAGCACCACATTGTGGATGTCGAGCGTGAGGTCGGTGCCGACGAGGTCGGCGTTCTCCAGCGGGCCGAGCACGGCGAGGCGCCGGCCGAAGCTCTGCTTGACCACCGTGTCGACGGTCTCGGCGTCGGCGATGCCCTCGGCGACGATGGCAATCGCCTCGCGCCAGAGCGCATGCTGAAGCCGGTTGCCGACGAAGCCCGGCACGTCGCGGCGGACATGGACCGGCGCCTTGCCCGCGCCGGCCAGCAGGGCGATCATCCGCTCGATGACGGCATGTTGCGTGCGGTCGGTGCCGACCACCTCGACCAGCGGCACGAGGAAGGGCGGGTTCCACCAGTGCGTGCCGAGGATGCGGCCGGCGGTGTCGAGGCCGGCTGCGATCTCGCCGATCGGGATGACGGAGGTGTTGGAGGCAAGCAGCGCCGCGGGGTCGGCCAGCCGCACCAGCTCGGCGAAGATCTGCCGCTTCAATTCAAGCTTCTCGGGCGCGGCCTCGAACACACAGGACGCGCCGGCGACCGCCTCGCCGAGATCGGCATGGCCGGTGACGCGCTCCTCGGCGCCGGCAGGGATGCCGAGCTGGTCGAGATTGGCGCGGATGCGGGCGCGTAACGTGGCGAGCGCCTGCGCCTGCGCGTCGTAGACGCGGACCGGGTGGCCGGCGAGCGCGAAGACCTGGGCGATGCCGTGGCCCATGAGCCCGGCACCGACGATCGCTATGGTTTCGCGCGTGCCCAGCTCGTCACCCCGCCGTGTAGCCGCCGTCGGCATAGAGGATATGTCCCGTGTAGAAGTCGGACGCCTTCGAGGCGAGGAACAGAAGCGGGCCGGCGAGGTCTTCCGGCTCGCCCAGCCGGCCCTTCGGCACGCGGGCGAGGAAGCCCTTGCGGACGTTCGCCGCGTTGTCGTTTTCCTCGAACATCCAGGCGGTCAGCGGCGAGCGGAAGACCGTCGGCGCGATGGCGTTGACGGTGATGCCGGTGGGGCCGAGCTCGCAGCCCAATGCCTTGGTGATGCCGTCGATCGCGGATTTCGAGGCGCAGTAGGCGGTGTAGCCGGCCGGATGGCCGAGCAGGCCGCGGGCCGAGGACATCAGCACGATCTTGCCGCCGTCGCCCCGGCCCTCGACATTTTGGGCCAGCATCTGCCGGGTGGCGGCGCGCGCCATCAGCCAGGACTGCGTGACGTTGGCATCCATCACGTCGAGGAAGCGGGCCGGCGCCATGTCGGCGATCTTGGCCACATCGTTCTTGCCGGAGGCGACGACGAGGATGTCGACCCGGCCGAAGCGGGCGACGGTGTCGGCGACGATGCGCTCGCAGGCCGCCTCGTCCGAAGGACGCGCATTGATCGACAGAACCTCCGCATCGCCGCAGGCGGCCGCCGTCCCGGCAAGTGCCGCGGCGTTGCCGGCGACCAGCGCGAGCTTCGCGCCTGCGCCGGCCAGCACCTGCGCGGCGACCGCGCCGAAGGCGCCGGACGCGCCGGTGACGATCGCCACCTTGCCGGCGATGTCGAACAGGGCGAGCGGATTGGCGAGCGCGTTCATGATCTGGCCTCGGGGTAGGGGATCACGACCAGCATGGTGCAGACGCGGTTCGTGCGGTTGACGATCTCGCGCACCTCGTTCGCGGCGATGGTGCAGGAATCGAGCGGGCCGAGCACGGTCTCGACGCCGCCGACGATCACGGTCATCTCACCCTCGAGCACGACGTAGACCTTCTCGAGCGGCGTCGAGTCCGGCCCGGCGCCCCCGCCGGGGAGGAATTGCGACAGGCCGACCCACTGGTTCTTCGGGCCGCCTTCCTCGAAGCCCTGGAGGCGCAGGCCGACGACGCCGCGGTGGTTGGGCGCGTCGTAGGGCCTTGCGTCGGCGAAACGCCGGGCGAGCATCAGAACGCCTCGCCCTTCTCGATGCGGTAGGTCTGGTTACGGTCGATCATCGCCACCAGCCGGATGATGCAGCCGTCGCCGCGGTCCCAGTTGATCGGGAAGAAGGCGAAGGTGCAGCGCTTGCCGGTGACGGCGTCGAGGTCGCCGCCGACATTCTCGATGCCGAGGATGCCGGCCTTGAAGATCTTCTGGTGGACCGGCTCCCACTCGGGGAAGTCGTCCTTCCAGTCGTGGCCGCCCGACCATTCGCGGTATTCGTCGGCCAGATGCGGCAGCAGCGGGCCGTTGCGCTGCGGGCCGATGGCGGTGGCGAGCGGGTGGTCGTTGGCCTGGGTGTCGTGGCCGACCACCTTGACGCCCTTCTCGATCATCCAGTCGGCGGCGGACGGCACGAAGCCGGGGCAGTAGGCGAAGTAGTCGCCGTCTTCGTAGACCTTGTGCCAGCCGGTGTTGACGATCAGCACGTCGCCCTTGCGGATCGCCTTGCCGCAGGCCCTTTCGAGATCGTCGCCGGTGATGGGCTCCCACTTCTTCTTGGGGATCGACACGACGATGCCGCTGCCGAAGAAATGCGGCAGCGGCACCTCGTCGATGAAGGGCGTGCCCTGCACGACATGGGCCGGGGCGTCGATGTGGGTGGTGACGTGCATCGTCGTGGTGATGGTCTGCGACAGCACCCCGGACTTGGCCATGTAGTGCATGCGCTCGATGCGCACGTCGCGGAAATAGGGCCAGTTCGGGCACTGGAAGCCGAACCTGTGCGACAGGTTGTAGAACTCGATCCCCATCGGGTTGTCGAGGTTCGACTGGAACTCGATGCCGCGGACTGTGATGGACATGGGCAAACCTCTCCCGTTCGCCCGCAAGGCTGTCGCGGGCGCCGTTCTGCCGGAAATGTCGGTGCGCTCCTCCCAGAGCGTGTACTGCGATTTGATACACGTGAACTGCGATGCAGTCAACATGTACCGCATTGCGGGCAAGCTGCATCACTGGTATAGGCTGCCGGCGGAGAATCGAAACGATGCGGAAGGCGACGCGAATGAGCGCGGCGAAGGACGGCGACGGCAGGAACGGCGTGCAGGTGATCGCCCGCGCGGCGGAGATCCTGCGCGCGCTCAAGGGGTCGCACGGGATGAGCCTCGGCCAGATCGCGGAGCGGGTGGGGCTGCCGCGCTCGACCGTGCAGCGCATCGTCGGCGCGCTGCAGGCCGAGCGCCTGGTGATCGCCTCGAAGGCCGGCGCCGGCATCCGGCTCGGGCCGGAGCTGCACGCGCTGGCGGAGGCCGCGCGCTACAATCTTGTCGAGATGATGCGGCCGATGCTGGAGGCGCTGGCGCGCGAGACGGGCGAGACGGTCGACCTGTCGGTGATGCGCGGCGACGCGATGGTGTTCATCGACCAGATCGCCGGCACGCATCGCCTGCGCGCGGTCTCGGCCGTGGGCGAGGCCTTCCCGATCACCTCGACGGCCAACGGCAAGGCCTGCCTCGCGCTGCTGGAAGACGAGGAGGTGCGCGCCGTGGCCGAGCGGGAATGGGCGGGCGACGGGGAGGATCACGATCTTGCGGCGCTGATGACCGAGATCGCCGCGATCCGGCGCACCGGCCTCGCGCTGGACGACGGCGAGCACACCGAGGGCATCTCGGCGGTCGGCATCGCCTTCTCCGACCTGCGCGGCGACAAGTTCGCGATCTCGATCCCCGCGCCGTCCGGCCGCTTCCGCAGCAACCGGCCGGCGCTGGAGCGCGCGCTGGCGCAACTGCGCGCGCCGATCGCGGACATGTTCGGCCGGTAGGGGCGTTCGGCTGCAGATCCAGCAGCCCCCCACCCTTATCCTCTCTCCGTGAAGGACGGGGGGCGTCAGCGCTGGCGCCAAGCCCGCATCGACCTGCATGAGAGCCACTTGCGTTCTTCACATGCGGGTGTTAAACGTTTTACAGTAAAACGTTTAACACTGGCGGGTCATGAACGGCAGGCGGGCAACGATCAAGGACGTGGCGACGCGCGCGGGCGTGTCGATCGCCACCGTCTCCAACGTCTTCAGCGGCTCCAAGCCGGTCAACGCAGACCTGCGCGCGCGCGTCGAAAAGGCGGCGCGCGAGCTTTCCTACCAGGTCGACCGCGCCGCCTCGCAGCTCCGTTCCGGCCACGCCAAGGTGATCGGCGTGCTGGTGCCGGACCTCGACGACGTGTTCTTCACCTCGCTGGTCTCGCGGCTGGAGGTGAAGGCGCGCGAGGACGGCTACGACGTCATCGTGGCGAGCTCCCGCGACGATCCGGAGCTGGAGAAGTCGCGGCTGCGGGCGCTGCTCGGATGGCGCCCCTCCGGCCTCGTGGCGGTGCCCTGCACCGACACCGTGCCGCAGATCCTCGCCGACGAGGCGCATCGCCTGCCGATGGTGCTGGCGGACCGCGTCGTCAGCGAGGGCGCCTTCGCCGACACCGTGACCATCGACAACCGCGAGGCGGGCGAGATCGCGGCGCGCCACCTCACCGCGATGGGCCATCGCGACGTGGTGATCGCCGCCTCGCATCTCGCCATCGCGCCGATCCGCGAGCGCGTGCGCGGCGCCGACACCTTCCTGCGCAACGCCACCGGCCGGCCGGCCACCGTGGTCGAGCTCGGCTCCAACGGCGAGCGCGGCGCCGAGATCTTCGCGCACTGGCTCGACCGGCACGAGCGGCCGACGGCGGTGCTGGCGCTCACCAACGTGACGACGCTCGCCGTGCTGTCGGCGCTCGCCGCGCGCAAGGTCGAGATGCCCGCGCAGGTGTCGATCATCGGTTTCGACGACTATGCCTGGATGAGCGCGCGCAAGACCGCGCTGACCGCCATCCGGCAGCCGGTGGACGAGATGGCGCGGGCGATCTGGAGCCGGCTGCGCGCCCGCATCGACGGCGACGAGGCCGCGCCGCAGCCGATCGAGCTCAAGACCTCGCTGCAGATCCGCGATTCGGTGCGCGATCTGGCCGCCGCGCCGGACGGCGTCGCGGCACTTCCGGCCGACCGGGACGAGGACCCGGCCCGGCCGGGCCCAGAAGCGGTCCACTGACCGCCCGGACAAGACGACAAGGCGCGAAGGAAGGGTCAGGGAGGACCGTTTGCGCAGCAGGAACATCGCCCAGACATTGCCGCTGATCGCTCCGGTTCACATCCTGATCCTGAGCGTCATCGTCATCCCGTCGCTCTTCGTGATCTGGCTCAGCATCACGAAGTCGACCTACGGGCAGGCCCCGACCTTCGTCGGCCTCGAGAACTATTTCCAGGTGCTGTCGGACCCGGCCTTCCGCAGCGCGCTGTGGAACACGGTCGTCATCGTCGTCTTCGCCGTCCACATCGAGCTCGCCGTCGGTCTGCTGATGGCGCTGCTGTTCGCCAGCGGCCTGCCGTTCCGCCGCTTCCTGCTGGTGGCGGTACTGGCGCCCTACGCCGTCAGCGAGGTGATCGCGGTCGTCATGTGGCGCTACCTGTTCGATCCCGACGCCGGGCCGGTGACGCTGGCGCTCAAGGGGCTGGGGCTGCCGATCCTCGACTGGGCCTACGAGCCGAGCCACGCGATGATCCTGATCGGGCTGCTGACCATCTGGCTGCACCTGCCCTTCACCTTCATCATCCTCTACGCGGCGCGGCTGGCGATCCCGGCCGACCTCTACGAGGCCGCGCGCATCGACGGGGCGACGCCCTTGCAGGCGTTCCGGCGGGTGACGCTGCCGCTGCTCGGGCCGGCGATCGTGGTGGCGCTGCTGTTCCGCTACATCTTCGCGTTCCGCATCTTCTCGGAGGTCTGGCTGCTGACCGGCGGCGGGCCGGCGCGCTCGACCGAGGTGGTGGCCGTCTACCTCTACCAGGAGGCGTTCAGCTACAACGCCTTCGGCACCGCCGCGGCGACCGCCTGGATCATGGTCGTTGCCTCGCTGCTGCTCGCGGCCGGCTACGTCTTGCTGTTGCGCAGGCAGGTGACCGCCAATGCGCAATAGCCGCCTCATCACCGGCGCGGGCAAGGCGGTGGCGGTCGCGGCGCTGCTGGTCTGGTCGCTGCTGCCGATCGCCTTCATCGTGATGTCGTCGCTGAAGCCGGGGCGGGACATATTCGCCGTGCCGACGGTCTACGTCTTCACGCCGACCTTCCAGCACTACGCCTCGCTGTGGACGCGCTGGGGGCAGTTCTTCGACGGGCTCCTCAACAGCACGGTCATCACCGCCGGAGCCACGGCGCTGGCGGTCGTGGCCAGCACCTGCGCCGGCTACGTCTATTCGCGCAATTCGGGCCGCTTCCACGACGCCAGCGTGATGTTCCTGATCGTCGTGCGGCTGATCCCGCCGATCGTGGTGACGCTGCCGCTGTTCCCGATCGTCAACGCGATCGGCCTCAACGACACGCATGTCGTGCTGATGGTGCTCTACGCCACATTCTTCGTGTCGCTCGGCACGGTGCTGATGCGCACCTTCATCGACCAGATCCCGCGCGAGCTCGACGAGGCGGCCGAGATCGACGGCGCCGGGCGCTTCACTATCCTGCGCCGCGTGATCGTGCCGCTGGCCGCGCCCGGCATCATCGCAGTGGCGGTGTTCGTCGTCGTCTTCGCGTGGAACGAGTTCCTGTTCGCCTTCATCTTCACCGCCACCAACGCCAAGACGGCGCCGCTGGTGATCTCGGAGATGCTCGGCTCGATGGACGGCGTCGACTGGGGGATCCTGTTCGCCGCCTCCACGGTGCAGCTCGCGCCGGTGCTCCTCTTCGTCGTGCTGATGAACCGCTATCTCGTCGCCGGGCTGACGGCCGGCGCCACCAAGGGATGAACAACCGTCTGCAAGGGAGGTATCCATGACCGATCGCATCACACTGGACATCACGAGACGCGGCTTCCTCGGCACCGCGCTGGGCGGCGCGGCCGCACTCGCCGCCGGCCCGTCATGGGCGGCCGCCAAGACGCTCAACATCCTGAGCCACAAGGTGCACGAGACCGTGCTCGGCACCGGCGACGGCGACCTGATGAAGGAATGGAAGGCCAGGAACGACACCGATCTCGTCTTCACGACCTTCGATTCCAACCCGCTGCAGGACCGCCTGTTCCGCGAGGCGAGCCTGCCCTCGACCGACTACGGCGTCGGCTACATCATCGACAACCGGCCGACCGCCGACATCGCCAAGCTGTTCGCGCTGCTCGACGATTTCCTGAAGAGCGCGCCGATCGAGAACTACGACGACATCGCACCGGGCCTGCGCGAGGCGATGACGGTGGGCGGCAAGACCATCGGCATCCCGGTGCGCCACGCCACCGGCGGCCTGTTCTATAACGAGGCGCTGCTGGAGGAGGCCGGCATCTCGGCCCCGCCGACCACGCTGGAGGAGCTTATCGAGCAGGCCAAGAAGCTGACCTTCACCGCGAAGGACGGCACGCCGGTGACCGGCATGATCATGGCCAGTGACCTCGCCGTGTTCCCGGTCAGCTTCGCGCGCGCCTTCGGCGGCGACTACATCACCAAGGACTTCAAGCTGCTGCCGAAGCCGGAGGCGATGGAGAAGGCACTGGGCGTGATGGCCAACATGTTCAAGGACGGCGCGCTGCCGCGCAGCTACGCCACCACCAAGAACGACGACCAGGTGACCTGGATGCAGCAGGGCCGCGCCGCCTTCACCATGATCACCTTCGCGCGCTACAAGCAGTTCAACGATCCGGCCAACAGCAAGTTTCCGGGCAAGATCAAGGCCGTGCAGTTCCCGAAGTCGAAGAGCTACGATGGCGAGATGTCGGCGGTCACCGAATCGTGGGGCATGTCGATCCCGGCCAATTTCGCCGACAAGGAGCTGGCCTGGTCCTATATCCGCGAGGTCTCCTCGCCGCGGGTGACGCTGGGCATGGCCAAGAACGGCAACGGCCCGGTGCGGGTCTCGACCTATGCCGACGCCGAGTTCGCCGCGGCGAGCCCGGTGGCGGCGGCCGAGGCCAAGGCGCTGGCGACGGCACGCGGCGCGTTCCCGCCCTTCCCGGAGGCGGCGCGCGCGCAGCAGCTCTTCCTCGAGGACGTGCAGCTCGCCGTGCTCGGGCGCAAGACGCCGGCCGAAGCGGTCGAGAACATGGTGAAGCGCATCACGCCGCTGCTGCCGGCCTGATGACCGCGTGAACGAAACGGCCCGGGCCGGCCGCCGGCCCGGGCCATGAACGACAGGACAGCCTTTGCCGGCGCCGTGGTGGCGGCCGGCGGAACCGAGGACCACCGAAATGCCCAGCACCGCAGTCCGCTCCATCCAGGAACCGGCCCGCTCCATTCCCGTCTCGGCCGAATACGACGTGCTCGTGGTCGGCGGCGGCCCCTCGGGGCTCACCGCCGCGCTCGCGGCGTCGGAGGACGGGCTGCGGGTCGGCCTCGTCGAGAGCCGCAGCTTCGTCGGCGGCAACATGACGATCGGCCTGCCGGTGCTCGGCTTCCTCGGCCAGAAGGGCAACCAGATCATCGACGGCCTGCCGCAGAAGTTCATCGAGCGGCTGCGCAAGGAGCGCGACGGGGCGAGCGAGCACCGGCCGTGTCCGCTGCACATGGGCATCACGCTGGTCGAACCCGAGGCGGTGAAGACGGTGGCGCTGGAGATGCTGACGGAGGCCGGCGTCGACGTGCTGTTCTACACCTTCTTCGCCGGCGTGGTGATGGATGGCGACCGCATCGGCGGCATCATCACGGAATCGAAGAGCGGGCGCTCGGCGATGCTCGCCAAGGTGGTGATCGACTGCACCGGCGACGCCGACGTCGCCTACCGCGCCGGCGTGCCGACCGAGAAGGGCAACGCGCAGGGCGGCATGCAGCCGCCGACGCTGATGTTCTGCCTCGGCGGCGTCGACACGGACAAGCTGCGGATGTCGATCGCCAATTCGCCGCCGCAGGCGCGCACCTATCTCACCGATTTCATCCCGGCGGAGTATTTCGGCCAGAACCACCAGTTCATCGTGGTCGGCCTGCGCGAGCAGCTCGCCCGCGCCAAGGAGGAGCGGCAACTCGACATCCCGAACGACAGGACGATCATCATCACCGGCCTGAAGAAAGGCGAGGTGTGGATCAACATGACGCGCGTGAGGGGCACCGACGGCACCGACGCGCGCAGCCTGACGAACGGCGAGATCGAGGGCCGCGCCCAGATCGACGACATCGTCACCTATCTGATCAACTACGTGCCGGGCTTCGAGAACGCCTACTTCACCAAGACGGCTCCGTTCCTCGGCATCCGCGAGACGCGGCGCATCGTCGGTGAGTACGTGATGACGCAGGAGGACGTGCTCGCCTGCCGCCATTTCGACGACGCGATCGCGGTGGCGAGCTATCCGATTGACATCCACCGGCCGGCCGACGACGGCTGCACGCTGATCTGGTGCGGCGACTGCTACGACATCCCCTACCGCTCGCTGGTGCCGCAGAAGGTCTCCAACCTGCTGGTGGCCGGCCGCAGCATCTCGGCCACCCACGAGGCGATGGGCGCGATCCGCGTGATGGCGACCTGCATGGCGATGGGTGAGGCGGCAGGGCGCGCCGCCAGGATCTCGGTGCGCGGCAACCGCACGCCGGCCGAGATCGACGTGGCGGAGCTGCGCCGCCAGCAGCTCGAGCGCGGCGTCTACCTGCGCAACCCGGACGGCAGCCGGGCGCAGCCGGCCGGCCGCGCCGCGGCCTGAGGCGAGGTGCCACCACGTATGCGTTTTCGCCGTCTTACCCCCACCCCTTGCCCTTCCCCACAATGGGGAGGGGATTCCGAGACGTTGATGCCCCGCTCCCCCTTGTGGGGAGGGGTAGGGGGTGGGGGTAGGCCGCATACGGGAGCGGGATGGTGAGCAAGGACCATTTCATCGGGGTGGACGTCGGCACGGGCAGCGCCCGGGCGGGCGTGTTCGACCGGGGCGGCGCGCTGCTCGCCAGCGCCAAGCGCGACATCGCGCTCTACCGCGACGGCGCCGACATCGCCGAGCAGTCGAGCGACGACATCTGGGGGGCGGTGTGCGCCGCCGTGCGCGAGGCGGTGGCGTCGGCCGGCGTCGGCGCCGAGGCGATCGCCGGCATCGGCTTCGACGCTACTTGCTCGCTGGTGGTGCTCGGCCCGCAGGGGCGGCCGCTCGCCGTCGGCCGGCACGGCGACGACCGCCGCAACATCATCGTCTGGATGGACCATCGCGCCACCGCACAGGCGAGCCGCATCAACGGCATGGGCCACCGCGTGCTCGACTATGTCGGCGGCGCGATCTCGCCGGAGATGGAGACGCCGAAGCTGCTGTGGCTGAAGCAGAACCTGCCGGCGACCTACAAGGCGGCCTGGCAGTTCCTCGACCTCGCCGACTTCCTGACCTGGCGGGCGACCGGCAGCCTCGCGCGCTCGACCTGCACGGTGACCTGCAAGTGGACCTACATGGCCCATGAAGGAAAGTGGGACGAGAGCTATTTCCGGCAGGTCGGCCTGGGCGACCTCGCCGACCAGGGCTTTGCCCGCATCGGCACCGAGATCGTGCCGGCCGGGCAGGCGCTGGGGCGCGGGCTGACGGCGCAGGCGGCCGGCGAGCTGGGGCTGCGGCCGGGCACCGCCGTCGGCGCGGGCCTGATCGACGCGCATGCCGGCGGGGTGGGCACGGTGGGCGGCGCGGCGACGACGTCCATGGCCTATGTGCTCGGCACCTCGGCCTGCACCATGGCGAGCAGCGCCGAGCCGGTGTTCATCCCCGGCGTGTGGGGCCCTTATCACTCGGCGATGGTGCCGGGGCTCTGGCTCAGCGAGGGCGGCCAGTCGAGCGCGGGCGCGGCGATCGACCAGGTCGTGGTGCTGCACCCGGCCGCGCCGGAGGCGACGGCGCAGGCGACGCGCAAGGGCATGTCGCTGCCGGACTTCCTGGCCGAGCGGGCGGCGTCCGCGGCGCAATCGACGTCGGAGGCCGTGCACCTCGCCGGCCGGCTCGTCGTCGTGCCGGACTTCCTCGGCAACCGCTCGCCGCATGCCGACCCCGAGGCGCGGGCGGCGATCGCCGGGCTCGGCATGGAGCGCGGCATCGACAGCCTCGTGTCGCTCTACGTCGCCGGCCTGCTCGGCCTCGGCTACGGCCTGCGCCAGATCATCGCGGCGAGCCGCGCGCGGGGCGCGGCGATCGAGACGATCGCGCTCAGCGGCGGGGCCGGACGGCATCCGCTTGTGCGCCAGTTGCTCGCCGACTGCACCGGCGTGCCGGTGGCGGTGGCGCATCAGGCGGAGCCGGTGCTGCTCGGGGCCGCCATGCTCGGCGCGACCGCGAGCGGCGCCTTCGCCAGCCTGACGGAGGCGATGGCGGCGATGACAGGCGGGGCGGACGTGTTCCAGCCGGCCGGCGGCGAGATCGCGGCGGCGCATGAGCGACGCTTCGCAGCGTTCGAGACGCTGCAACAAGCCGCGCGGGCGATCCGCGACGCCGGCACAACGGAGGCTTGAAGATGGCGACGCTGCGGCTCGAAGGGCTGAGGAAGAAGTTCGGCGCGGCCGAGATCATCAAGGGCGTCGACCTCGACATCGCCGATGGCGAGTTCGTCGTCTTCGTCGGCCCCTCCGGCTGCGGCAAGTCGACCCTGCTGCGGATGATCGCCGGGCTGGAGGACATCTCGGGCGGCGACCTGTTCATCGACGGCCGCCGCTGCAACGACATGGAGCCGCGCGAGCGCGGCATCGCCATGGTGTTCCAATCCTACGCGCTCTACCCGCACCTGACCGTCTACCAGAACATGAGCTTCGGCCTGACGCTGAACCGCACGCCGAAGGCCGAGGTGGAGGCGCGGGTGCGCGAGGCGGCGCGCATCCTCAAGCTGGAACAGCTTCTGGAGCGCCGGCCGGCGCAGCTCTCGGGCGGCCAGCGCCAGCGCGTCGCCATCGGCCGCGCCATCGTGCGCAAGCCGAGCGTGTTCCTGTTCGACGAGCCGCTGAGCAACCTCGACGCGGCGCTCCGCATGGACATGCGCATGGAGATTGCGCGGCTGCACAAGGAACTCGGCGCGACGATGATCTACGTCACCCACGACCAGGTCGAGGCGATGACGCTGGCCGACAAGATCGTGGTGCTGGACGCCGGCCGCGTGCAGCAGATCGGCGCGCCGATCGAGCTCTACAAGAGGCCGGCCAACCGCTTCGTGGCCGGCTTCATCGGCTCGCCGAAGATGAATTTCCTCGACGTGCGCGTGGCCACGGTCTCGGGCGGAACGGCGACGGTGGAATCGGCGACGGTGGCGCCTGTGGCTGTGGCCGCGAGCGGGCTTTCGGCGGGCGACCGCGCCGTGCTCGGCGTGCGGCCGCAGTCGCTGCGGCGCGAGACCGGCGCTGGCGCGATCCGGGGCACGGTGTCGCTGGTCGAGCGGCTGGGCGCGGAGACGATCGTCAGCCTCGACACGGCGTCCGGCGAGCGGGCGCTGGCGGTGATCCCGCAGGACGAGACGTTCGAGGCGGGCAGCGCGGTCGAGTTCCGGTTCGAGCCGGCGGCGGCGCATCTGTTCGCGGCATGATGCGGGCGCGTTTCACGAGGGGAGTTTGACGATGGGTGTGGACATTGCGGGCAAGGTCGCGGCGATCACGGGCGCGGCATCGGGGATCGGCCTCGAATGCGCCAGGTCGCTGATCGGCGCCGGCGCCCGCGTCGTGCTCGTCGACAGGGCGGAGGGTGCGCTGCGCGAGGCCTGCCGCGACCTCGGGGCCGATGCGATCCCGCTCGTCGTCGACGTCACCGACCCGAAAAGCGTGGCGGGGATGATGCCGGCCATCCTCGCCGAGGCGGGCCAGCTCGACATCCTGCATGCGAATGCCGGCGCCTATGTCGGCGGCGAGGTCGTCGACGGCGATCCCGACGCATGGGACCGCATGCTGAACCTCAACATCAACGCCGTGTTCCGCACCGTGCATGCCGTGCTGCCGCACATGGTCTCGCGCAGGACCGGCGACATCGTGGTGACCAGCTCGATCGCCGGCGTGGTGCCGGTCGTGCACGAGCCGATCTACACCGCCTCCAAGCATGCGGTGCAGGCCTTCGTGCACACGGTGCGGAGGCAGGTGGCGAAGCACAGGATCCGCGTCGGCGCGGTGCTGCCGGGGCCGGTGGTGACGGCGCTGATCAAGGACTGGCCGAAGGACAAGCTGGAGGCCGAGCTCGCCGCCGGCGGGCTGATGGAGCCGGTCGAGGTGGCCGAGGCGGTGCTGTTCATGCTGACGCGGCCGCGCAACGTCACCGTGCGCGACCTCGTCATCCTGCCGCAGAGCAACGACCTGTAGGCCGTTGCCGGCGCGCGTGCGTCGCTTCTAGACGAAGGCCATGATCACGACCGCGCCGATCAGGATCAGCACGAGGCCCGCGACCAGCATCGGCACGAGGCTGCTGCCTTCAGAATCTCGACCGCTGGCGCGGTCGCCCGAAAGGATCGTCCGTTCCCGCCCGTTGCCTTCGCCGGTCGCCATGGCAGCTATCTCCAAAAAGATAGATTGTGAATACCACTTTATCGCGAAAGGGACCATGCGACAAATATGACGCGCTCGGCGTCAGGGGAGCTGGTCGAGCCGGTCGGCGAGGCGGCGCCTGGAGACCACGGTGACGACGCCGTTGCCGGGCACGACGAGGCCGTCCCGGCGCAGGCGGGCGAGCGTCCGCGTCACGGTGATGCGCGACGCGCCGATGATCTCGGCCATCTGCGCATGGGTGAGCTGGATCGACAGCTCGCCATAGCTGACGAAGCGCAGCAGGAGGTTGAGCAGGGAAGCCTCGTGCGAGCGCTTCGCCGTCATGGCGAGCTTTGGGATCAGCGAGCGCTGCTTGGAGCTCATGATCCTGATCAGCGTCAGGCCGATGCGCGGATCGGAGCCCATGGCCTGCGCCACCTCGTCCGCGTTGAACTCGATGGCACGGACCTGCGACAGCGTCTCGGCGGTGATCTGGCGCGGCTGCATGTCGAAGGCCGATCCCTCGCCGAAGAGCGAGCCCGGCCCCATGATCTCCAGCACCAGCACCGCGCCGTCGGGATGGTAGTAGGTCGCCTGGATCGCGCCCTTCTCGATCAGGTAGAAGTTCCTGGAGATCTCCTCCTGCGCGTAGAGCTGGACGCCGGCCGGCAGCGTGATCGTGCGGCCGGCTGGCGCGATCTCGCGCCAGGTGCGGATCAGCGGCGATGCGATCGACCATGTCGGGGAGACGTGCCTGGCCACCCGAAAAACCTCCTCGCCCTCGTCCGGCGCCCGTTCCGCTTCCGATCGCAGGGCACGGCCCGCCGATATGTATCAGATGATACCGGCCGGCGCGACGCCGCGGCGCTAGGCTCGGCCATGCGGACTGGGCGGACCGGAACCGGGGCGGGCGGAAACCCGATTTCCATCGACACGAGCGTGCGCGGGCGCAGCTTCGCGGCGCGGCTTTCGGCGCGCGACATTGCGCGCATGACGGCGCGGCGCGAGCTGGGCGTCGAGGAACTGGCCGGCGCCCTGCTGGACGACGCGGCGGCGGCCGGCGCGCAGCTCAACTGCTTCGCAGCGCTCGACCCCGGCCATGTGCAGGCGCAGGCGCGGCGCCTGCAGGAGCGGCTGGACGGAGGGGACGCTGCGGGTCCCCTGTGCGCGGTGCCGATCCCGGTCAAGGACCTGATCGCGACCAAGGACTATGCGACGGCGTTCGGCTCGCGGCCGTTCCGCGACAGCCAGCCGGGCGCGGATGCGCCGTCGGTCGAGCGGATGCTCGGCGACGGCGCGATCCTGTTCGGCAAGACGACCACCAGCGAACTCGGCTGCAAGGCGACCGGCTACAGCCCGCTGACCGGCGTCACGCGCAACCCGTGGAACCCGACGCTGACGCCGGGCGGGTCGAGCGCGGGCGCCGCGGCGGCCGTAGCGGCGGGGCTGGCACCGGTGGCGCTCGGCACCGACGGCGGCGGCTCGGTTCGCATTCCCGCCGCGCTGACCGGCCTCGTCGGCTTCAAGGCGACCTTCGGCCGCGTGCCGGTCCATCCCGTGTCGGCGACGCCGACGCTCGCCCATGTCGGCGTGCTGGCGCGCAACGTGCGCGACGCCGCGCTGGTGCTCGATTCGATCTCGGGCTTCGACGCCCGCGACCCGTTCGCGGTGCCGCTACCGGCGACGTCGGCCCTCGCCGCCTGCGAGCGGCCGCCGGACCGCGCCCGCGTCGCCTTCTCCGCGACGCTGGGCTATGCGCGCCCGACCGCCGGGGTGCTGCGGCTGGTGGAGGAGGGAGCCAAGACGCTGGAAGGCCTCGGCTGCGAGGTGACGCCGGTCGAGGCGCTGTTCGACGACCCGGCCGGGATCTGGGAAAGCGAGTTCTACACCGACGTCGCGGCGAAGCTCCAGGACCTGCCGCCGCAGGCATGGGCGGAGCTAGACGTGGACGTCGCCGCCAAGCTGGAGAGCTGCCTGGGGCGCGGTCTGCTGGCGCACCGGAAGCTCGCGCTGCGGCGCTTCGGCCTGCGCGAGGCGGCGCGGGCGCTGTTCGAGCGCTTCGACTTCCTCGTCACGCCGACGCTGCCGGTCGTGGCCTTCCCGGCCGAGCGGACGGCGCCGGAAGGCTACCGGGCCGACGATCTCGTCTGCTGGGCGTCCTACACCTATCCGTTCAACCTGACCGGCAATCCGGCGGTGTCGCTGCCGGCCGGGCTCCTGGACGGGCTACCGATCGGGATGCAGGTCGTGGCGCGGCACCATGACGAGGAGCGGTTGTTCGCTCTCGCCGCGGCCTACGAGGCCGCGCGGCCCTGGCCGCTGCTCGTATAGGGATTTCACATAAAGGGTGTTCAGGCGGCCGCCGCGCGATATGCACGGCGGCTGCGGGCGTCAGGCCGGCCTGCCGGCGTCGAGCAGCCTGCGCACGGGAGCATCGCGCCAGGCGGTGATCTCTCCCTTGCGCACCCGCTCGCGGCCGTAGACGAGCCAGCAGACGTCGACCTCGCCGATATATTCGTCGATGCGGAACCTGTCGGGGTGCCGCTCGACCAGCTCGGTCGTCGTGAAGCCGGAATCGTACTTGCCGGCAAGGAGCCCCTCGGCCACCGCCCCGTTGGAGATCTCGGTCACGATGGTCGACCAGCGGCTCCGGTCGAAATAGCCGGCGGTGGCGATCATGTAGCCGAGCGACTTCGGCTCGCCGACGTCGCGCCGGGTGACCACGCCCATCGGCCGGGTGGGGGCGATGAAGGAGTCCACCACGAAGACGTCGCGGTGGAACTTCTCGATCGTGATCGCCACCTCGGGATGGGCGCAGACCTGGGTGAAGAAGTCGACGTCGCCGCCGCGCAGCATGTCCAGCGCCTGGCTGTAGGTCTCGAAATAGGACAGCTCGGCATCCGTCAGGCCGTGAAAGCGCAGATATGTCCTCGTCGCCTTCTCGTGGTTGCTGCCCGCCGGGCCTAGAGTTGCAAACCGCATCGTTCCAGTCCTTCTTCCGGAAAACATGCCAGGCCGGGCGTCAGTCGACATAGGCGCCGGCGAAGCTGCTCACCACGCCCGTCCCGCCGGTGACGAGGTCGTGCACGCGCGCGTTGGTGACGGTCATGAACTTCATCTCCATGATCCAGAGCACGGGCAGGTCGTCGTAGAGGACGTGCTGGATCTTGGAGTAGATCTCGGCGCGCCTGGCCGGATCGGCCTCCTTCGCCCCGTCGTCGAACAGCTTGTCGACCTCTGGGTTGGAGTAGCCGCTCGAATTGTTGAACGGCACGCCCTGCTTGATGTTGTCGGTCGTGTAGGTGCGGCCGATGCGGACCGCCGGGTCGGCATACTGGTAACCGTAGGTGAAGGTGGTGCCGTAGTCCCAGTCGGCGAACATCTTGCGCCAGCCGGCGACGTCGGCGCCCTTGAGGTTGGCCGCGATGCCGACCTTGGCGAGCGACTGCTTGACGTATTCGGCCATGCGGCTCCACACCTCGCCATAGGGCAGCGGCATCATGTCGATCGTGGCGCGCACGCCGTTGGCGTCGGGCTTGAGGCCCATCTCGTCGAGGAGCTGCGTCGCCTTGGCGGGATCGAACGGGTAGGGCTGGAGCGTCTTGTCGAAGAACAGGGTCGAGCGCGCCAGCGGGCCGACCGCAACCTCGCCGAGGCCGTTCCAGATCTCGTTCTTGATGAATTCGCGGTCGATCGCATACATCATCGCCTTGCGGAAGCGCTTGTCGTCCAGCGGCTTGACCCGGTTGTTGACGTCGATCCACATCATCGGCGACAGGTATTCGTAGCCCTCGGTGCTGACCTTCAGGTTGGGCAGCTTCTTCAGCCGCGGGATGTCGAAGACCTCGATGTCGTTGAAGCTGGTGACGTCGATGTCGCCGTTCTCAAGGGCGGCGGCGCGGGCGGCCGAATCCGGGATCACGACAAAGTAGAGCGCGTCGAGATAGGGCTTGCCCTGCTGCCAGTAGTTCGGGTTGCGCTTGAGCTTGATGTATTCGCCGCGCTTCCACTCATCGAGCATGAAGGGGCCGGTGCCGACGGGGGTGTCGTTCTTGGCGCTGTTGCGAAAATCCTTCTCGTCCTTGTAGACGTGCTCGGGGACGATCGGCGCCTGCTCGGCCGAGAAGCTGTAGAGGAAGGCCGGCTTCGGCGACTTCAACTTGAAGGAGACCTCGGTGGGCGACTTGGCGGTCACCGATTCCACGTTGGCCATGTAGTTGCGGACGCCGACATTGGTCTCCTGCAGGAACTTGTTGAAGGAGAAGACGACGTCGTTGGCGCCGAACGGCTCGCCGTCGTTCCATTTGACGCCGTCCTGCAGCGTGAAGTCGTAGGTCAGGCCGTCGGCGCTGACCGTCCAAGACTTGGCCAGGCTCGGCTCGGGCTTCAGGTCAAAGGAATAGTCGAGCAGGCCCTCGTAGATCTTGCTGCCGGCGATCTGCACCGGCGTCTGCGGGTTGACGGCGACCATGAGCGTCGGCGGCTCGGGGTTGATCGCCATCTTGAGCGTGCCGCCGTGCTTGGGCTCGGCGATGCCCTGAGCGGCGAAAGAGACGACGGCGAGCGCCGTCAGCACGCCCGCGACAGCGGGGCGCATGCGTGTCGTCACATAGGCTTTCATCGGGCTGTTTCCTTCCTTTGTCGTTGTTCGACGGGCTGGCGCCTCCGCTCCGGGTCCCAACCGGGAATGGAGGCGATCAGACTGGCTGTGTAGGGATGCCGCGGCGCCGCGAAGATCTCGGCGGGGCGTCCCTGCTCGACGATCTCGCCGCGCAGCATCACCGCGACGCGGTCGCAGATCCGCCCGGCGACGCGCAGGTCGTGGGTGATGAACAGGACGGTGAGGCCGAGCCTGCGGCGCAGATCGGCGAGCAGGTCGAGGATCTGCGCCTGGATGACGACGTCGAGCGCGGAGACCGCCTCGTCGGCGATCAGCAGGCGCGGCTCGGTCGCGAGCGCGCGGGCGAGCGAGATGCGCTGGCGCTGGCCGCCGGAGAATTCGTGCGGGAAGCGGTCGAGCGCGCCGGCGTCGAGGCCGACGAGGTCGAGCAGGCGGGCGGCTTCCTGCCGGGCTGCGGCTGCATCGCTGCCGCCCAGCGAAAGCACGGTGCCGAGGATCGTGCCGATCGTCTGGCGCGGGTTGAGCGAGCCGAACGGGTCCTGGAAGATCATCTGGACGTTGCGGCGCAGCGGCCGCAGCGCGCGGTCGTCGAGGCGGGCGAGGTTGACCTCGTCGACGAGGATGTCGCCGCTGTCGGGCCGGGCGAGCCGCACGATCAGGCGGCCGAGCGTCGACTTGCCCGAGCCGGACTCGCCGATGATGCCGAAGATTTCGCCGCGCCCGACCGTCAGGTCGACGCCGCGCACCGCCTCCACCACCGTGCGGCGGGAAAACAGGCCGGAACGGCGGACGAAGCGCTTCGACAGCCCCTTCACCTCGAGCGCGGCGGGGCGGGGTTCTTCCAGCGCCGGCCCGGCGTCGGCGGCGAGCGCGGGGACGGCCGCGATCAGCCGGCGCGTGTAGGGGTGGGCGGGACGCGTGAGCACGTCGGCCGCCAGCCCTTCCTCGACGGCCTTCCCCTTCTCCATCACCACGACGCGGTCGGCGATCTCGGAGACGACGCCGAAATCGTGCGTCACGAACAGCACGCCGGTGCCGTAGGTCTCCTGCATCTCGCGGATGATCGCGAGGATCTGCGCCTGGGTTGTCACGTCGAGCGCGGTGGTCGGCTCGTCGGCGACGAGCACGGCCGGCTTGAGCGCGAGCGCCATGGCGATCATCACGCGCTGGCGCTGGCCGCCGGAGAGCTGCATCGGATAGGCGCGCAGGATGGTCGCGGGATCGGGCAGGCGGACCTGCTCGGCCAACTCGAACATGCGGTCGCGGATGGCGCGGCGGTCGCCGACGCCGTGGACGCGCATGACCTCGGAAATCTGGTCGCCGATCCGCATCAGCGGGTTGAGGGCCGTCATCGGCTCCTGGAAGA